>VTPD01000040.1 GCA_008638015.1 Pelagibacteraceae bacterium
ATCACTTTTTTTTTTTAAAAAAAAAAATAAAAATAATTATTTATTTATAGGATCTAAAAAACTACTGTTGAAAAATTCTATTAATACAAATTTGTTAAATATAAAAAATATAGAATGGAATAAGCACAAAAAGAAAGAATACTTAATACAAAGTTTTGAAGAATTTATTAATCTATATAAAGAAAAAAAAGTACATGGGTTAATTAATCTTCCATTAAATAAAAAAGATTTTTTAGGCAATTCTTTTCCTGGAGTAACGGAATATATTTCAAATAAATTTCAATGTTCAGGAAAAGAAACAATGCTACTATATAATCATAATTTTTCTGTATCGCCTTTAACAACTCACCTAAAAGTTAAAGACATTTCAAAAAATTTAACTAGTAAAAAAATTACAAATAATTTTATAAATATATTAACTTTTTATCAAAATATTATTAAAAAAAAAAATCCTACAGTTGGTATTTTAGGATTCAATCCACATAACGCTATAGATTTTTTTTCTAATTCAGAAGAAACAAAAATTATAATACCAACGTTGAAAAAATTAAAAAAAAAATACATAAAAAATATAATTGGACCAATTAGTCCCGATATTAGCTTTGTCAAAAGAAAAAAGAATAACATTGATTCTTTAATTGGCATGTATCATGATCAAGTTTTAACAACATTTAAATATATTAATCAATTTTCTGCTATCAATATAACTTTGGGTCTTCCTTTTATTAGAGTCTCTCCTGATCATGGTACAGCAACTGATATTATTGGAAAAAACAAAGCTGATCCAAAAAGTTTTTTATATTGTTTAAATTTTTTTGAAAAATTTCATAAAACAATATGAAAAAAAAATATGGGCAAAACTTTTTAATAAATAAATCTATTGTTAAAGAAATCATTGAAGCCGCAGATATTAAAACTAATGACGAAATATTAGAAATAGGCCCTGGAGATGGAATTCTTACGAAAGAAATAATTCATAAAAAACCAAAAAAATTTATTACTATCGAAATAGACAAGTCGCTTAAAGAAAATCTAGATATTTTATTTTTCAAAAAAACTAGTCATGAGTACGAAATACTATTTAAGGATGCGCTTCAATTTGATGAAACATCAAAATTTAATAATAATTTTAAAATTATTAGCAATCTTCCGTATAATGTATCTTTGCCATTGCTAATAAAATGGATTAACCAACTTAATAAATATCCAGTTGCCAAAAAAATGATTCTAATGTTTCAAAAAGAAGTTGCAGAGAGAATTTTGGCAAAAATCAATTCTAAAAAATATGGCCGAATAAGTATATTAAGCTCTGTTTATTACGATATAAAAAAAATTATAGATGTCGATAAAAAAAATTTTTTTCCAATGCCAAAAGTAAACTCGTCAGTGCTAGTATTTGATCTTTTAAAAAAACCAATGCTTGATATTTCTAATATTGAAAATTTACAAAAAGTTACTTTGGAATTATTTAATAATAGAAGAAAAAAAATAAAAAAAAAATTACAAACAATATTTTCAAATGAAATAATAAGCAAAAATTTTCTTGAAGAACTATTTGATTTGAGGGCAGAAAATATACCACCACAAATGTATTGTAAATTAGCTTTGCTATTAAAAAAAAATTAAAAACCTAAATATTTTGGCTGTTTATCTATCGAATGTAAAATTTTTTTTATTTCATTTACACATTTGTTTAAATTGTCGTTTACAACTACGTAATCATACTCTTTCCAATGAGTAATTTCTTTTTTTGCTTTTGACATTCTTAATTTTATAAAATCTTTACTACTCTCTCTTTTTGTTAATCTTTTTTTTAGTTCTTTAAGAGATGGTGGTAATATAAATATTGTGGTTGTTGATTTGGGTAAGTGTTTTTTAATTTGCCTCGCTCCCTGCCAGTCAATATCTAAAATAATTTTTTTATTTTGCTTTATTTTTTTATGAATATTTTTTTTTAATGTTCCGTAATAATTTCCAAAAACTTTAGCGTATTCTAAAAAAGATTTTTTTTTTATTAATTTTTGGAAAGTTTCTTTATTAACAAAGGTATAATCTTTATTTGCAACTTCATTTGGTCTTGGCTTTCTGGTGGTTATTGAAACTGATAACTCAATATTTTTTTTTTTAGATACTAGTTTTTTAGTTATTGTTGTTTTTCCAGCCCCGGATGGGGATGATATAACTATTAATCTTCCTCTGTTATTTTTTTTTAACAAAAAAATTATTTTGATGAATGACTTTCAACAAATCTGATAGCATCACCTACTGTTAATATTTTTTCTGCTTCACTATCTGATATTTCAGCTCCAAATTCTTCTTCAAATGCCATAACTAATTCCACGGTATCCAAGCTGTCAGCACCAAGATCATCTATAAAACTAGCTTCCTCAGTAACTTTGGCAGCATCAACTCCCAAATGATCTACAATAATTTTTTTTATTTTATCACCTATATCACTCATAATTTTTCCTTTTTTTTGTTAAGTTTAAAGATAAATTTCTTTAGATTAATAATCTGAATTAATCAAGACATATACATACCGCCGTTAATATGTATTGTTTCTCCAGTTATATAACTTGAAAAATCTGAAGCTAAAAAACTTACTGTGTTAGCAATATCCTCTGAATGCCCCATTCTACCCATGGGAATTTGATCTAGTAGCATTTTTTTGTGCTCATCCTTCAACACACTTGTCATGTCTGTTTGAATGAAACCGGGTGATATACAGTTTACTCTAATATTTTTTTTAGCATATTCTCTAGCTAATGTTTTCGACATCGCAACTAGTCCGGCTTTTGAACTTGAGTAATTAACTTGTCCAGCATTGCCAGTGTGGCCAACAACCGAAGATATATTAATTATAGACCCATTTTTATTTTTAATCATAAACTTGATTGCTTGCTGAGATAATAAAAAACTTGATGTAAGATTAACATTTATAACCTTATTCCATTCTTCTAAATTCATTCTTATGGCTAGATTGTCTTTTGTGATACCTGCATTATTAACGAGAATATCTAATCCACCTAACTTTTCGATGTATCCAGAAAAATTTTCAGTAATTTTTTTATGATCCTCTAAATTTAGTTGTTCTATTAATATATTTGGATATTTTTCTTTAGTAGTTAATAAATTTTTATTATTCGAACCGATAACTAAAACTTTAGATTTAAAAGCGTAAAGCTTTTCTAAAATTGACAAACCGATTCCTCTAGATCCTCCAGTAAGAATAATTTTTTTATCTTTTAAATTTTCCCCAATATTCATTATAATAATTTGCTTAGTTTATTTACTTCTTCCAAAGAATTACAATTTTGCAAAACTATATCTGTATTAAATCTTTTAATCATCGCTGAGAGAGATTTACCTGGCCCTAATTCATAAATTTCGCTAACTTTATTTTTAATCATAAATTCAACAATTTCTCTCCATCTAACTTTACTATAAATTTGCTCTATAAGTAAATTTTTTATATTTTCTTTATCAGTTTCTTCCTTTGCTGTAACATTTGATATAATAGGAATTTCTGGTTCTTGAAAATCAGAATTTAAAATTAAGTTTTTCATTTGCTCCGCTGCAGGTTTCATTAAAGCACAATGGAATGGAGCGCTAACTGGAAGAATAATACTTTTTTTGGACAACTCTTCTTTTATTTTTATACAACAAGCATCAACTTCATTTTTTTTTCCACTTATGACTACTTGTCCAGGGCAGTTATCATTAGAAATTTCAACACTAGAAAAATTGTTTTTTTTTATTAATTCATTTACCTCATTTATTTCTGAACCTAGCACTGCTGCCATAGCACCCTCGCCTATTTGAACTGCATTTTGCATTGCCATTCCTCTTGCGCGAAGCATTATAGCTGCATCTGTTAGTCTCAAAGAACCGCTACATACTAATGCAGTATACTCTCCTAAGGAATGACCAGCACAATAATCAAAATGATTTATTTTTAATCCAAATTCCTTTTCGAGAACTCTAAAAATAGCAACTCCAACCGTCATAATAGATGGTTGAGTATTAACTGTGTGATTTAAAGTTCCATCCTCATCAGCAAAGATAATATCACTAAGTCTAATTTTTAAGGTATCATTAACTTCCTGAAATACTTCTTTGGCTACTGCAAAATTATCATATATATCTTTGCCCATTCCTACTTTTTGAGAGCCTTGACCTGGAAATATTATAGATTTTTTCAATTTATTAAGTCTTTATATAGCTTGATAAGCAATTAATAATATTATACTTAACAACTTTTTTAAACATTAAAATATTTAAATGGCATTATACGAACATACATTTATAGCAACTCCAGAACTAAGTGCTAATGAATTAGATTCTTTAAATGAAAAAATAGCATCTATTTTAGAAAAAAATGGATCAAAAATTATTAAAAAAGAAGATTGGGGTATTAGAACTTTAGCTTACCCAATTAAGAAAAATACTAAGGGAAATTATAATAACCTTTATATAGATGGTAATAATAAGATAATAAAAGAACTTGAGCAGTTTGAAAGATATGATGAAAGAATTATAAAATTTTTATCAATTAAAATTAAAAAAGTTCCTGAAGAGAATTCTGAATTAGTAAAAAATAGTTAACAAATGAAAAGAAAAAAAGATAAAAAAAAATCAAAAAGTGGCAATTCTCTTTTTGGAAAAAGTAATACTGGATACAATAAGACCTGTCCTTTAAGTGGCAAGAATGCTCCTGAAATAAACTATAAAAATCTAAAATTATTAAAAAAATATGTGTCTGAAACTGCAAAAATATTACCAAGTAGAATAACAAACGTATCTCTTGGTAAACAAAAAAAATTAGCACTAGAAATCAAAAAAGCTAGAGCCTTAGCTCTGCTTCCTTACGTTGGTAATTAAATGCAAGTTATTCTTTTAGAAAATATAAAAAAACTTGGAAGTATTGGTCAAAAAGTTAATGTAAAAGATGGTTATGCTAGAAACTATCTTTTAAAAAATAAAAAAGCTTTATTAGCTAATAAAAAAAATCTAGAATTTTTTGAAAAGCAAAAAGAAGAAATTAATAAAAAAAATGAAATTGAAATATCAAAAGCTAAAGAAATTTTAAAAGTAATTAATAATATTCAAATTGAATGTAAAAAAGAAGCTATGGAAAACGGTCAATTATATGGATCAGTGACTGTTAAAGAAATCAAAAGTTTAATACAGCAGCAAAAATCGATAGAAATTCCTGCCGATCAAATAGAAATTAAAGGACAAATTAAAGCTGTTGGATTATTTAAGGTTTACATAAATTTACACGCAAACGTTGAAGCAATCATAAATTTGAATATTCAACCAATCTCAGAGTAAACAAAGTATAAACTTTTCCACAATATCTAAAAAAAAACTCAAGTTACCAAAAACTTTTTTTAATTGTAGGTAGTAACCATGAGTGCATCAAAAAATATTGAAATTTTATCAAATCTAAATGATGATCCACAAAACTTAGAAGCTGAGCAAACAGTCTTGGGATCCATTCTTTTAAACAATGAAATATTTGATGAAATTTCAGATGTAAAAGATGACTACTTTTACAATCCAGTAAATAAAAAAATATTTAAAATCATTAATGATTTATTGTCAAAAGGGCTATTAGCTAACCCAATTACTCTAAAAAACTATTTTACAAATGAAAATGAGCTTACTGAAATTGGTGGTGCTGAATATTTAGTTAAATTGACAAAATTTTCTACTTCAAAAATTCAAATTAAATATTATGCAGATTTACTCCATGATTTAAAAATCAGAAGAAATCTAATCCAAATTTCAAGAGAAACATTAGATGAAACTTTAAATAAAAATTCAGAAGTTAACGCTGAACAGATAATAGAAAGTGCTGAAAAGAAACTTTTTGATATTGCCGAAAGAGGAAGATTTAACAAATCCTATGTAGAATTTAAGGATGCTCTTTTAGAAACAATAGCTATGGCTTCTTCAGCATACAAAAACGAAGAAGGTATTGTTGGTGTACCTACAGGACTAAAAGATCTAGATGATAGACTTGGAGGATTGCATAAACAGGATTTGTTAATTATAGCTGGCAGACCGTCCATGGGTAAGACAGCATTGGCAACTAATATTGCATTTAATGCTGCAAAAAAATTACTAGATAAAGAAAAAAAATCATCCATAGTTTTTTTCTCTTTAGAAATGTCATCGGAACAATTATCTACAAGAATTTTATCAGAACAATCTAGAATTAAATCAAATGATATAAGAAGAGGAAAAATTAATCAGGATGAATTTGAAAAGTTTATAGAAACATCCAAAAACTTAGAAAATCTTCCATTATTTATTGATGACACTCCTGCAATTACTATTTCTACTTTAAGTAACCGTGCAAGAAGAATTAAAAGAATGCATGGATTAGATCTTGTGGTGGTTGATTATATTCAGTTAATGAAATCTGGTAATTACAAAAATGAAGGAAGAGTTCAAGAAATCGGAGAAATTACGCAAGGATTAAA
>VTPD01000041.1 GCA_008638015.1 Pelagibacteraceae bacterium
CCACATGATGGTGAGTTTACTCAGCTAATGTATGAATTCATGAATGATTTTAACAAACAAGGTGGAAAGTTAAAAACAATCGGAATTTTACATGAAGATACTCTTTGGGGATCTGATAGCGGTGGAACACAAAATAAAATGGCTAAGAAACAAGGATATAAAGTTGTAGAAAAAATTAGCTACAAAGCAAAAACTACTTCTTTAACTTCTGAAGTACAAAGATTGAAAGCAAAAAACCCAGATGTGTTAATGCCTTCTTCTTATACATCTGATGCATATTTATTTTTAAATACTGCGAAAGAGTTAGATTACAATCCTAAATTATTAGTTGCACAAAATGCTGGATACACAGATCCAAAGTTCACTGCAACTATGGGAAGTAAAGCTGAAGGAGTGATTACAAGATCACCTTTCAATACTGACTTGGCTAAAACAATTCCATTAATTGGAAAAGTAAATGCTATCTTTAAAAAACATTCAGGTGGAAGAGACTTGTCAGACGTTCCTGCAAGAGCTTTCACTGGCTTTATGGCTTTAGCGCAAGCAATTAACATTGCTGGCTCTACAGATCCTGAAGCAATTAGACAAGCGTTAACACAGCTAGATATTGGACCTGAGCATTTAATTGTTCCTTACAAAGGTGTTAAGTTTGGAAAAGATGGTCAGAATACAAGAACGCGTGGAATTTTAATGCAAGTTCAAAATGGAAAATACTGTACGGTATATCCATTTAATTTAGCATCTTGCAAATTAAAATATCCTATGCCGACTTGGGCTGAAAAAAAATAAAGTAAAATTTTTTAAAATAAAAAGGCGATCATAATTGGTCGCCTTTTTTTATTGTACTAATAAATCTAACGGTTTTAACTTAACACCCGCTTGCATAAGACCTTGCTTTAGTTCTTTTGCAATAGCAACAGCAGTAGGACCGTCACTGTGAATACAGATGGTATGAATATCACAAGGAATTTTTTTACCAGAATAACATTTGATTACTTTTTCATTTAACATTGTTAAAATATTTTGAAGGGATTCTTGAGGGTCAGTTACAAAAGCGTGGCCTAATTTTCGTGAAACTAATGTGCCATCATCATTATAATTTCTGTCGGCAAATATTTCTTTTGCTACTTTTAAACCCAAAGCGTCACCAGCTTTGTCCATTTGTGTATTTGCATTACACATATAAATAAGATTTTTATCAAATGCTTTAATAGCCTCGCCAATAGAGTAGGCCAAGTCATAGTCTTCACATGCCATATTACTTAAAGCACCATGGGGTTTTACATGGGTAATAGGATAGTTTTCTTCATTCGCAATTTTTGTAATTATTTCTATCTGATCCAGGATAAGTTTATGTACTTCTTTCTTTCCTAGTGTAATTCTTGATCTGCCGAAATTATCAGGGTCATTGAAGGAAGGATGAGCACCAACACTAACCCCATTTTTTTTTGCTAAAACAATAGTTTTTCTCATCGTTTCTTCATCGCCTGCGTGATATCCGCAAGCAATATTAGCCGTATTGATAATTTCTAGTAAATCCGGGTCATTTTCAGCGGAAGAAAACTTTGAAGTTTCTCCCATGTCACAATTAATATTCGCTTCCATATATTTTTTATCTTTATATTTGTTATTATTAACAAAAATTTATGATTAAACAAATAACTTGTTATGGCGACTCTGGAGTCATCTGTGATTTTGGAGATGAAGTAAAAAAAGAAATTAATATAAAGGTTATTGCTCTTTTTAAAACACTACAACAAAAAATAATTAATCAGGAAATCAAAGGAATTAAAAACTGCATTCCATCTTATAACAAATTAATTATTTTTTTTGACTTAACTAATACAACAAGTAAAAAAATTATTTCTTTTGTTGAAAGTATTGCAAAAGAACAAACAAATTCTTTTTCGGAAGGTAAACAATGGACGATACCCGTTTGTTACGATAAAGAATTTGGTATTGATCAACAAAGAGTAGCTGACTATACAAAGTTATCCATTGATACAATTCTTGAAAAACATTTAAATACTATTTTTTATATTTATATGCTGGGTTTTGCCCCAGGCTTTCCTTATATGGGAGATTTAGAAAATCAATTATACTGTCCCAGACTTAAAACACCTCGCGTAAAAATTAATCGAGGATCAGTAATTATCGCTGAAAATTTTTGTGCAATTTATCCATACGATAGTCCAGGTGGTTGGAATATTTTAGGCAACACTCCAATTGAATTATTTAATCAAGACTCTTCTAATCCCTCTCTTTTTTCACCAGGAGATACTGTGAAGTTTTATCAAATTTCTAAAGACGAACATCAAAAATTTAATATGAAAGATTTTTTAAACAATGTCTCATAGTATTAAAATCTTGAGAGAAGGAATTTCAACTTCCTTTCAAGATCTTGGTAGATATAATGTTCAGTACCTTGGTATAGGCCCAAGTGGATGCATGGATGATGATAATTTTAGAATATGTAATGCAATTTTACATAATAAGGAAAATGAGGGGATGATAGAATTTGCATATCAGGGTCCAAAAATTCAAATTGATCAAGAGTCCGTTAAAATTTGTATAACAGGAAATGTTATATTTACGATCAGTAATAAGGATGGAGAGATGATACGGGGACAATCTTACAGAAGTTATTATTTAAAAAAAGGCGATGTTGTTGATGTTCAAAGTGTTAAAGATTCTGTCTACGGTTATCTTGGTTTTGAAGGTGGCATAAACTTAAAGCAATATTTTCAGAGTGTTTCTGTTAATCCGAGATCAAAAATAGGACCAAATAATGGAGAAAAAATTAAAAATGGAGATCTGATTATATTAAAACAACCCAAGGTTTCCGAGGATGTATTTGCTTTATCTAGATTACCAGAAGCTAAAAAAAAATCAGTTATTAGAGTGTTAGAAGGACCCCAATTAGATTATTTTTCTAACGAAGGAGTGCACTCTTTTTTCCACACTGAGTTTAAAATAACTAGTCTTACTGACCGTATGGGTATGAGATTAGAAGGTAAAAAAGTGGAACTTATTAAAAGTGCAAATATTAAATCTGAAGGAATTATTCGTGGTTCAATTCAAGTACCTGCTGATGGTCAGCCAATCGTGTTGTTGTCAGATCATCAAACAATAGGAGGTTATCCAAAAATTGGAGTTGTGATTACTGCCGACTATAATAATTTAATTCAAATATTGCCCGGAAATTTAATTGCTTTTCGAAAAGTAAATATGCGTGAAGCTGAAATTTCCTTTCAATTAAAACAGGCTTCCTTAAAAGCAATGATTGAAAGCATTATAAAAATTAATTAATTTTATAAAAACTTTGCAATAATTTTTGGAATTTGTTCTTTAAATGCAAAGTATCCCTTCGTAGCAAAAGGCCAGCAGAACTTATCATAATCACGAGTTAAATATTTAACATTAATTTCATTTTTTATTGTAGAAATAAAATCATTCTCATAACCCGTTGTTAAGTAGGGAAGAATAATAGTTGAAATATTTTTCTCTTTAATAATTTTATTTAATTCTTCTTTATTATGAATAATTATTTCTGAGTTATATTTCTCTTTTATTAATGTTTGTAAATTTTGATTAATTTTTGACTTCAATTCTAATACATTTTTGGCATAATTATGCTCTTGTAGTATTGAATTAAAATTAATCATTCCATAATGATTGCATTGTAAAATAGTTTGATATTTTAAAGCGAAAGAAAAATCCAAGTTATGAAAAAGCATTAGGCTATTTTCATAATTAATATTTTCAAATTGCAAAGGAATAATTTCATAGTTTTTATTTTCAATACAACATCCAGCATTTTCATTTAACTTTAAGTTATTATATTTTTTGGAGGAAAATTTATTTATATTCCATTCAGATGCGAGGTAGTGTTTGCCTTTAGTGTGTAATCCAGCAACCCATCTCCAACTAAGTGTATTGGATGCTGCATCTCCATCTTTAAGATATTTGAGAAAAAAATCTGCTCCAAGTTGCCAAGGTAAATTAAGAGTAAAAACCCAAATGCTAGCAAACCACATCCTGGTATGATTGTGCAGATATCCATATTCTTGTAATTCTTTTGTCCAATCATTAAAGCAAGAGATGGACGTTTTTCCATTAATGGCGTCCTGATAGGGTTGTTTTTGTTTTTCTCCAGCAAGTGCCAAAACATCTTTCGTGTAGTCACGCCAAACTTGAGGTCTCATCTCAAGCCAGCCTTTCCAGTAGGTTCTCCACAAAACCTCTTGAATAAATTTTTCAATCTTTTTAAACGAAAACTTTTTATAGGCAGATTGAATTACTTCCTCCTCGTCTATGACGCGGTGAGTAATATATTTTGATAAATTACTTGTATTTGTTCTTTTTTGAGGACCGTAATCAAAATTTCTTTCCGTGGCGTACAGACCAAGATTATTTTCACCAAATTGCTCTAATTGGTTTAAAGCCTCATCTCTAATATTCATTATTTATAATTCCATGACAGGTTCGATGAAGGATAGAATGTAAATATACAAGATGATCAAAGTCTTTGTTGTATCCACCTCCTAGTACACCACATAAAGGAATATTATTTTTGTAGAAATTTTTAATTACCATTTTTTCTCTTTTTACTATTCCCTCTGTAGAAATATTTAATTTACCTAATTTATCATTTTTATGAATATCCACGCCAGCAACATAGAATACAAAATCAAAATTCATCTTATTTACAATCTCTAAACTTTTAGAAACAGTATTTAGATAATCATCATCTGTTATATTATCTTCTAACTCAATATCTTTGTCGCTTTTTTGTTTCACTAAAGGATAATTTTTTTTTGAGTGAATACTGAGTGTATAAACTTGATTATTATTTTCAAAAATTTTTGCAGTGCCGTCACCTTGATGTACATCTAGATCATAAATAAGAATTTTTTTTACCATATGTTTGCTTAATAAATTATGCGCGGCAACAGCAACGTCATTAAAAACACAGTAACCGTTTCCAGAATCTGGAAATGCATGATGTGAACCTCCTGCAGTATTACAAGCTAATTTATGTTTTAGCGCCAACTCAGCAGACAAAACAGTTCCACCTGTAGCCATGTATGATCTTCTTTTAACACTTGGTACCATGGGAAAACCAAGTTTTCGTTCCTCTTCTTTAGATAAAGATAGTTCGTCTATTTTTTTGATATATTCTTTATGATGAGCTTTGGTTAAATCAAGGTAGTTAGCTGGCTTGGGTATGTGTAAATTATTTTTATGTAAAATTTTATCTTTTTTTAACAGTTCAAATAATGCTCCAAATTTTTTAATAGGAAAACGATGATCATCACCAATTTGCGCTACGTAATCAGGGTGATTAACTATTGGAACCATCGGGTCATGTTATGAGTAGTTTTGTTAATTAATTCGCTCAAAAATATTAAATAATAGTTCCGAAACATGCTTGGCGTCTCTTTTAGAAAAATCAAATATTTGTTGCCTACAGCTAGTTCCGTTGGCAACAACCACATCTTCCGGATGTTCATTAATCGTTGGTATTAAAGAAAGATTAGCCATTTTCTGTGAAATATCAAAATTCTTAGAGCTGTAGCCAAAAGATCCAGCCATTCCACAACAACTACTATCAATAGCTTTATGTTTAATATTTAAGATCTTTAACAAGTCTAATAATCCTTTAAATCGGTCTTGAGATTTTTGATGGCAATGACCATGTACTAAAACATTTTTCGTATAAGTACTTGCATTAACTTTTTTTCCTTGTTGAATTTGTTCTAAAATAAATTCTTCAATTAAATAAAATTTATTTTGTAATTGTTCTCGCTTATCAATTCCTTTTAGTGATTTATATTCATCATTAAAAGTTAAAAGGCAAGATGGCTCAATTCCAACCACTGGCATTTCGGCATAACCATTGTTAATTATATAATTGGTAAATCGATTCATTTCGTATTTAGCTTTATCCATTTGCCCAAAAGAAATATAAGTTCTTCCACAACAAAGAGGTCTTGATAAATTACTATCATCAAAGCTTGGAATAATTGCTTGATATCCAAATTTATTTAAAACTTTTATAGCATACATAATATTTTTAATTTCAAAATTAATATTAAAGGTGTCTGCAAGCAGAATAATTTTATTATTTAGCTGAGGTTGCGTCTGATAAATTTCTTTTAAAGGAGCAATATTTTGCACAACCGGCATTTGTCTTTTTGAAGAAAATCCAAAGAATTCTATTGCTTTGTCAAGTAAGGGAACGTTTTTAACCGTATTAAAAATAGGAGCTATAATTTTAAGTAACCAAATTAATTTTGGCATGTCAGATATAATTTTATCTTTAATGCTCATGCTAAACTTTTTGTAATAATGAGATAAAAATTCACTTTTCATTTTAGCCATGTCGACACTCATTGGACATT
>VTPD01000042.1 GCA_008638015.1 Pelagibacteraceae bacterium
GCCAAGAATTGTAAGTAATACAACTGCTGCTCCGATTATTCCTGTAGATGCCGCTAACAAAACTCCAATAAAAACAACGGCAATAGCTAAACCACCTCTAACTCTACCAAAAAGCCTAGATAAGTCTTTCATTAAATCTTCGGCAATTCCTGATTTATCAAGCATCATTCCCATAAAAATAAACATTGGCAAAGCAACTAAAACCCAGTTCTCCATAACTCCGTAAAGTCTATAAACGACCATCGAAGCAAAACCCCAATCAATACCAAAAAAAGTATCAAGATAAGTATCTGATAAAATAGCTATTAAAGTAAAGAGAACAGACAATCCTCCCATTAACCACGCAATAGGAAACCCGCTAAAAATAAAAAGAATAAAACTAAAAAATAGTGCTATGGCTAAAAAATTTTCTATAATTAAGTTCATTTTTTTTCATTTTGCAGAATAGTACCCACAACCTTAATTAGTCTTGAAAAACCAGCTGCCATTAAAAGGAAAAAACTAAAACCTAAAAAACCTTTTACTAGCCACCTAGCTGGCAACCCATTTGCTGAATTAGATCTTTCATTGCTCACCCAGGATAACTCAAAAAAAGGAATGGCATAATAAAAAACTAAAATAATAAATGGTAAAAATAAAAGTAAAATACCAAAAAATTCAAACCACAATTTTTTTTTAAAACTAAATTTATCACTTAAAGCATCTACTCTAACATGAGAGTCTACAACGTAGGTAGATGATAATCCAACTAACCAACCAATAGCATAAAGATGCCATTGCAATTCTTCTAGTTCTATCATGCCACTTTTAAAAACATATCTTAGTACTACATTTCCAATAATGACTGCTATCAAAACAATCCAAATCCAATCAAAAAAACTTCCTATGAACAAAATAAAATTATCAATTTTTTTTGTAATAGAAAAATTTTTTAGTTTTATGGAATTTTGATTAGAAATTATATCTTGATTAAAAATATTTTTAGACATGAGAGCATTATAAATTAATAAGCAGCCGGCACAACCCGACTGCTTATAATAATTAAACTTTTAGATCTTAAAATTAAAATCTAAAAGAATCTGGTAGATAACCCCACTTTTGCCAGACATCGTAATCTGCCATAAATGCTTTTTGTGATTCATAAACTCTTTTAAAATCAGCATCTTTAGCAGACTGTTCTTTCATGACTCTATCTGTAACTTTTTTTAATTCAGTTAAGACACTGTCGGGTAGTCTAGCTGCTGTTACACCTTTTGATGGAAAGCTTTTAATTTGCTTTCCTTGAAGCGCTTCACCAGTAGTGATTGCTCTCATAGTTGCAGCTGTGCAAGCCATTTCAAATAATGCTCTATCTGATGCTGGCATTTGTTTCCAAGCATCTAAATTGATCATGAAATGAGTTGAAGTTGAAACTTGGTGCCAACCAGGGAACAAATTGTACTTGGTAATTTTATGAAAACCAAGCACCTCATCAATAGCAGGCATTGAATATTCTGTTGCATCCAATGTACCTTTTTCTAATGCAGCAAAAATTTCTCCTCCGGCCATCAAAGTTGCAGAGGCTCCGATTTCATTGAGCACCATTCCACCCAAACCTGAAAATCTAATTTTTAATCCTTTTAGATCTGCCAAGCTCTTGATAGGTTTTCTGTACCATCCAGCAGTTTCGGGTCCAATCGTACTACACAATAAAACTTGAACATTTCGCTTATTGTATATTTCGTTTGCAAGTTTTGAACCTTCGCCTTCAAACCACCATGAAGCATATTCCCATGGCTCCATACCAAAAGGAACCGCAGCAAATAAAACTGCCGCAGGTATTTTTCCCTGGTCATAAGCCATATAATTATAAGCAGCTTTCAAGGTACCTTTGGTTATTGATGGAGTAATTTGTAGAGGTGGTAAAATTTTACCTGGCTCATAAACTTTCAATTGGATTCTTCCGTCCGTCGCAGCATCTAAAGTTTCCGACAATCGTTTAACCGGATCTCCTAATGCGGGCCATCCTGTATTAAAAGTAGACTGTACTTTCCATCTAATTTTTGGGTTCTCAGCATTGGCCTGTTCACTAACTATAAAAGAAAGTGTTAAAGCAAAAGCAAAAAGAAAACCAAAAATAGAATTGTTTATTTTTTTCATTTTTCCCCCTTATTTTATTTATTTAATAGAGCTGAAAGTTTAATTGTTGGAAACATTTAGCAACTCTCTCCTAAAGGTTCCCATGCTTTCCTGTAAAGAATAATCATCTCCTCTACAGAAGGCACTCTTGGATTGAGATTGGGAGCGCCGGAAATTTCAGCATCTTTAGCCATATTTTCTAGCTCCCTCTCAAATTCTTTTTGATTTGTTCCAAATGTTTTTATGGACGGAACATCAAAATCTTTATTCATTTTATAAAGACCATCGATTAATTTCTTACAAGCAATTTCATCATTATCATCTTTCAAAGAAAAACTTCCAACTCTACTACATTCTGCATATTTATTTTGAGCTGATAAAATAGAAAATTCAGTTATTGTCGGTAAAAGCATTGCATTACTAAGACCATGGGGTATTTTAAAATTACTTCCAAGAGGCCTGCTCATGGCATGCACCAAACAAATTGAGGCATTGGTAAATGCCAATCCTCCTAATGTTGCTGCTAACATCAGCTCTTCTCTAGCTTTAATATCTTTAGGATCCTTATCAACTTTATAGATATTGTTTGTAACAAGCCTTATTGTATCAAGCGCCATTCGATCTGAGAAAGGCGTTGCTTTTTTGCTTACATACGCTTCAATTGCATGTGTTAGTGTATCCATGGCATTATCAATAGTAAGTCTTCTGGGTTTTGACATGGTAAGCTCGTAATCAACTATAGCTGCCTGTGGAACAAATCCTTCGCCTCTGCATGAAATTTTTTCTTTATTTCTACTATCAATAATTACTGCATGATGGGTAACTTCCGAGCCAGTTCCTGCTGTTGTAGGGATCGCAATAATTGGCAAGCCTTGCTTATCAAAAGTTCCAGGTGGTTTGTAATCTTGAATATTTTTACTAAACTTGGCCATTGCCGATATTGCTTTCGCGGTGTCAATTGGGCTACCGCCACCAAAACCAATTACACAATCACTATTATTTTTGTGAACTAATTCCACTCCTTTTAAGACAACAGTGTCTGTAGGATCTGGCAACGTTTCATCAAATACTGAAATGACGAGGTTTGTTGAACTTAGTATCGTTTTAATTTTATCGATATAGCCTAGGGCAACCATTTGCTTATCAGTAACTATTAAAGGAGATTTTATATTTCCTATGCTAGAAATAATATTTGGTAGTTCAGATAAGCTTCCTTTTCCAATTTGTAGAAACCTTGGAATGCAAACCCTTACATTGTCTCTTCTCATTAACATTGCCCCCTATATGTAATTAAGAAATATAAATTGGATTAAATATGATAATCCTATAACTGTCAATTAATGATAAAAATTTTCTCATTTAAGCAAATAATGTCTTGCCAACTTTATTTTACTTAGATATTTTACAATTATAGTATTAAACAGGGGGAATAATGAGAAAAATAAGTCACTTTATTGACGGAAAAATTTATACAAACTCTAAATTAGAAACATCACCAGTTTTTAATCCTGCAACTGGAGAACAAATTGCAGAAGTTGAACTAGCCGATACTGAAACAACTAAGTTAGCTATAAATAGTTCGGTAAAAGCTCAGGTGACATGGTCTAAAACTACCCCAATAGCAAGATCAAGAATTTTATCTAAATATAAAGATTTACTAATTAAAAATCATGAGAATTTAGCAAAAGCAGTTTCGCAAGAACATGGAAAAACAATTCCAGATGCAAAAGGGTCTGTGCAAAGGGGTATCGAAGTCGTAGAATTTGCCATAGGAATCCCAGAATTATTAAAAGGTGATCACTCTGCAAATGTTGGAACTAATGTTGACTCTTTTAATATGAGACAACCAATTGGTGTTTGTGCTGGTATAACTCCGTTTAATTTTCCTGCAATGGTTCCAATGTGGATGTATCCAGTTGCAATTGCTTGTGGAAATACTTTTGTTTTAAAACCATCTGAAAAAGATCCTACTTGCCCAATTATGTTAGCTGAACTTGCAATAGAAGCGGGTTTCCCAAAAGGAGTTTTAAATGTTGTAAATGGAAATAAAGTTTCTGTTGATGCCCTGCTTGAAGATCAAAATGTTAAAGCAATAAGTTTTGTTGGCTCATCACCAGTTGCAGAATACATTTATCATACCGGCACAAAAAATAATAAAAGAGTACAAGCTTTAGGTGGAGCGAAAAATCATATGATAGTTATGCCGGATGCTGACATAGCAAAAACAACTGATGCAATCATTGGATCAGCATTTGGATCAGCTGGCGAACGATGTATGGCTATTTCTGTAGCCGTATGTGTTGGAAAAGAAACTTCTGAAAAATTAAAAGAAAATTTATTGAAGGAAACTGCAAAGTTAAAAGTGGGACCTTATACAGATGAAAATAGTGATTATGGCCCATTAAATACAAAAGCTCATTATGAAAAAGTTTTGAATTATATTTCTATTGGAGAAAAGGAAGGCGCAAAGTTAATAATGGATGGAAGAAAAATTAAATTACAGGGATATGAAAATGGATACTTCTTAGGTCCTTGTATTTTTGATGATGTAAAACCCAATATGGCTATTTACAAAGAAGAAATATTCGGGCCAGTTCTTAGCATAGTAAATGTTGAAAAATATAACGAAGCACTAAAATTAGTTGATGATCATGAACTAGGAAATGGCGCTGCTATTTTTACTAAAAGTGGAAATATTGCGAAACACTTTACTGAAAATGCTCAAGCAGGAATGGTAGGGGTTAATGTGCCAATACCAGTACCTGTTGCTTATCATAGTTTTGGCGGTTGGAAAAAATCTCTATATGGTGATCATGCAATGCATGGTCCTGAGGGAGTTAGATTTTATACAAAATTAAAAACTGCTACCATAACTTGGGTCGAAGACAATGCGGGTCCAGAATTTACACTTCCAGTTTTATCATAAAGTTTAAAATTTAATTTATTAAGTTTTATGAGTGAAAAAACGTCAGGTAGGACATCTCCAAAAAGAATTTTGGATATACTTGATTTAGTAATTTCTGATCCAAAAAACTATGATGCCAAAAAAATATCATTAGAATTAAAAATTCCTCTGGCAACTGTGTATCGACACCTAGATACACTATGTGAAGAAAAATTTTTAATCTTTGCTCAACATTCTACATACATACCAGGACCAAAAATAAGAGAAATAATTTTAAAAAGTGTAACTTACGAACCAGAAGTAACATTACGTAGATCATTTTTAAGACAATTAACTAATGAGATACAAGAAACAGTAAGCTTGTCTATGCCATTAGGAACTAAATTGATTTATTTTGATAGAATTGAGTATAATTGGCCAATGCAATTAAACCTTGATGCTGGTGATCAACTTCCTTTACACGCATCAGCTTCGGGAAAATTATATTTGGCAAATATGGATAAAAAATCAGCTCTAAAAATTTTTGAAAATATAAAAAAAAATAAAAATACAAAAAATACAATTACTGATGTTGTTCAATTTGAAGAAGAAATAAAAAAAATAAAAAATTCTGGTCATGCATTTGATGATGAAGAATGGTTTGCGGGTATGGTTGGAGTTTCAATTCCTATAAAAAATAAAAAAAATGAATTATGTTTTTGTTTATCTACTCATACTGCAAAAAGCAGAAAGAATTTAGAGGATTTAAAAAAAATAATTCCTTCAATGAAAAGAGTTGCATTGAGCCTAGAAGATGTACTTTTAAAAAATTAGCTAGCTTGTTACTAACATCCTTTTAATCGACCCAATTGCTTTTGCAGGATTTAGTCCTTTTGG
>VTPD01000043.1 GCA_008638015.1 Pelagibacteraceae bacterium
CATCTTTTAAGATCGTTAAAATGTAACAACTTTTTTGTAGCAAATCTTAATGAAGCAATAACAATAAGAAAAAAATTTAATGATATAAATATTTATGTCTTAAATGGTCTTAATAAAAATGAAGAAAACATTTTTTTTAAAAACAACATTATACCAGTTCTAAACACTTATGATCAATTATGTATTTGGATTAAGTATTTAAAAAACAATTATAATAAAAAATTAGTTATTCATGTTGATACTGGCATGAATAGATTAGGGTTCCAAGATTATGACGTTAAAAAACTAATTAAACACAAAAAAATTTTATCTAAATTCAAAAATATTCTTTTTATGAGCCACCTAGCTTGTTCCGAAGATAAAAAAAATCAATATAATAAAATACAAAAACAAAAATTTGATGCATTAAAAAAAGAATTTCCAAATTACAAATATAGTTTAGCTGCATCCGGAGGAATATTTTTAGGTAAAGAATATCATTACGATATGGTCAGACCTGGAATTGCACTTTATGGAGGTAAACTTCAGTTTCATAAAAAACTTAAACACGTAGTTTCACTAAAAGCGCCAATTATTCAAATTAGCGAGGTGCCTAAAAACTCATATTTTGGATATTCAAATCTGTATAAAGCAAAAAAAAATATCACAAGCGCCACTATTTGTGTCGGGTATGCTGATGGGATTGGAATTAGACTCACAAATAAAGGATTTGCTATGTTTAGAAATGCAAAACTACCTATGATAGGAAGAATTTCTATGGATTTAATTATTTTAGATGTCACAAAAATAAAAAAGAAAATAAAAGTTGGAGATTTTGTTGATATTTTTAATAATGATTTAACAATTGATAAATTTGCTAAAATTTCTGATACAATTCCATATAGAATCATAACTTCTACATCTCAAAGATTTGAAAAAATATATTTAAAATAAACAAGATTATGTACAAAAAAATACTTACATATCCAAAATTACTAATTATTTTTTTATTATTCCTTTTATCTATAGCCACTTATTTTTCTAAAGAATTTAAATTAGATGCATCTGCTGATACTTTGTTATTAGAAAATGATCCAGATTTAAAATATTTGAGAGAAATAAATAAAAAATATGGTTCAGAGGAATTTTTTATTTTAACCTATGAGCCTAAAAGTAAAATAAACATACAATCAATTAATGAATTAGAAAAATTTGTAAATAAAATAAATAATTTACAATGGGTAAGCAAAACAATCAGTATTATCAATGCTCCATTATTACAAAGTTCAGATGAACCATTAATGGATAGAATAAAAAACCTTAAATATATTACCAATCCAGAAATTAAATTTGACGTTGCTCTAAATGAACTTGTTAAAAGTCCTGTTTATAAAAATTTAATTATAAGCGAAGATGCTAAAACATTAGGAATAGTAGTCTATCTAAAAGACAATCAGGAATATTTAAAACAAATATCAGACAAAAGTATGATGCTCACAGTTCAAAATGAGCGACAACTCAATAATGAAGAAAATAATAAATTAAAAAAAATTAATACAGAAATTGAAAGGTTAAAAAAAAGACAAGGAGAATTAATCTCTACATATAACCAGACAATTAAAGATTTGATTAAAAATCAAAGTCAATTTGCAGATATTAGATTAAGCGGCATACCCATGATCGCTGATGACATGATAACATTTATAAAAAATGATATTGTAATATTTGGCATCGGAGTATTTGCATTTATTATTTTTATTCTCTGGATCGTATTTAAAAATCTAAAATGGGTTTCCTTTCCATTAATTAATTGTTTTGCATCCATTTTGATTATGGTTGGATTTTTAGGAGGCCTTAATTGGAAAGTAACCGTCATTTCGTCTAATTTTATTGCTCTAATGCTTATATTAACAATTTCAATGAATATTCATTATTTAGTTAGATATATACAATTACAAAATGAATTTCCTAAATTAAAATTATTAGACCTTGTTATAAAAACATCCTCAAATATTTTTTACCCAATTCTATACGCGGTATTAACTACTATTTGCGCTTTCATGTCATTAGTATTTAGTGACATAAAGCCTGTCATAGATTTTGGCTGGATGATGACTTATGGTCTGCTAGTATCTTTTTCACTTTCTTTTCTACTATTGCCATCATTAATTCTAATATTTAATCCGTCTACTTCAATTACATTTAAAGAAAAAAAATCAAAATTTGCAGATTTACTAGCAAAAATTTCAATCAACTTTCCAATTAGTATTTATCTTTCAGCTTTATTTCTCATTTGTTTTTCTATTTATGGAATTAGCAATCTAAAAGTAGAAAATAGCTTCATAAACTATTTTAGTAGCAAAACTGAAATACATAAGGGGATGAAAAATATAGATCAAAAATTAGGTGGAACAACACCCTTGGAGATAATTCTAAAATTTAAAAAACCAGTCGCCACAGAAACCAAAGAGGAAGATAGTTTTCTAGGTGCAAGCGATAAAAAAGATGATTTTCTGGGAGAGGATAATGAAAAAAAGCTGAACGATAAATATAAATATTGGTTTACGCGTGATAAAATCGATAAAATAATAGAAATACATAATTACTTAGAAAATAATCCTTATATAGGAAAGGTTTTATCATTTTCATCGATTTTAAATATTGCTGAAAGCCTCAACAAAGGAAAAGCTTTGGGTAGCTTAGAGATGGGAGTTTTGTATGACAAACTTCCATTAGATATTAAAAAAAACATTATAGAGCCTTATATATCTGTGAAAGATGATGAGGCTAGAATTTCCATGAGAATTAAAGACTCTAATCCTGAATTAAGAAGAAAAGATTTAATAAATACAATTGATAATGACTTACAAACAAAATTTTTACTAGGTAAAGATGAATACAAAATTACAGGTGTTCTAGTAATTTTTAATAATTTGCTACAAAGTTTATTTGACTCCCAAATTAAAACATTAGGAATTGTTATGTTTGCTATATTTGTAATGTTTTTAATTTTATTTAAATCAATCACCTACTCATTAATTGGAACTATACCTAACTTCATAGCAGCTTTTTTTGTGTTGGGTTTTATTGGTTTCTTAAATATTCCACTTGATATGATGACTATTACAATTGCAGCTATAACTATTGGTATAGCTGTAGATAATAGCATCCATTATATTTATAGATTTAGAGAAGAAAAAGAAAAATTACAAACAAATGAAAAAATTATTGATATTTGTCACCATACAGTTGGTAAAGCAATTATTAGCACATCTATAACAATTGTTTTTGGCTTTTCAATTTTAGGTTTTTCAAATTTTATACCAACAATTTATTTTGGACTCTTTACAGGTATGGCTATGATAACAGCTTTAGTTTTGGTATTAACGCTATTACCGAGGCTACTAATACAATTTGCTCCAAAGAATAATGGATAATTTTTTAAATCTAATAAATGATTTTTCAATCATTGACTATTTGTTTATATTTTTTATATTTTTTTTTGCTTTTCTAGGTTTAAACAAAGGTTTTGTATTAAGTTTGTTATCTTTTTTAAAATGGGTTATCGCCTTTATTTTAGTAAAAATATTTTTACCAATCATAACTCCATATACTGAAAACATTATCAAATCCGAATTTACCCATGATATATTAATAGGAACTATAATTTTTATTCTATCTATTTTTTTAATTATGTTAATTATGAAAGGAATGAAAAAAACTATGACCTGGACAGGACTTGGTCCTATAGATAAATTTTTTGGTTTTATATTTGGTTTTTTTAAAGGATATGCTTATTTTATTGTCTTATATTCAGTAATAAATTTTATACACCCTACTGATAGATGGAGTAATAATTTTAATAAAGGAAAATTCATGAACTTAATTGTTGATGGACAAAATTTCTTAGAGGAAAACCTTCCAAAAAGGTACGAATACATAGATAAAAGTAAAAAAAATGTTGAAAAAATAACTAAATGACTATTGGTAAATTATACTATAAATCAACGTCTGTGCTAGATGATAGGCTAAAAGAAGAGTGTGGAATTTTTGGTATTTACAACCATAAAGACGCTGCAGCACTTACGGCGCTAGGTTTGCATGCTTTACAACATCGTGGTCAAGAAGCGTGTGGAATAAACTCCTTTGACGGAAAAAATTTTTATTCTGTCAAAAGAAGAGGTTTGGTAGGAGATAATTTTACAAGCAAAAAAATTATTGATCAACTGCCTGGAAATTGTGCAATTGGTCATAATCGATATTCAACAACTGGCTTACCTATAATTAGAAATATCCAACCTTTTTTTGCTGATCTTCATTTAGGCGGAATTAGCATTGCTCATAATGGTAATCTAACTAATGCTATTCAAATTAGAGATAGAATGGTTAAAGATGGAGCTATTTTTCAAACCACTTCTGATACAGAAACAATTATACAGTTGATTGCAAAGTCAAAAAGAACAAAAATTATAGATAAAATTATAGATACAATTTTTCAAGTTCAGGGCGGTTATGCCCTGGTAATGATGACTAATAAAAAATTAATAGGAATACGAGATCCATTTGGAATAAGACCATTAGTTTTGGGAAAATTAAATAGCTCATACATATTAGCCTCTGAAACATGTGCGCTTGATATTATTGGTGCAGAATTTATTAGAGAAATAGAAAATGGAGAAATTGTTGTAATTACAAAAGAAGGTATTGAGAGTATTAAACCTTTTCCAAAAAAAGAGGCTAGACCCTGTGTTTTTGAATACATATATTTTTCTAGACCTGATAGCATCATCAATGGAAAAAGTGTTTATGAATATAGAAAAAACTTAGGCAGAGAATTAGCAAATGAAGTTTCGATAGAAGCAGATCTAATATCTTCAGTACCAGATTCTGGAAACCCTGCTGCAATAGGTTTTTCTGAAGTTTCAAAAATAAGTTATGAAATGGGAATTATTCGAAATCATTATGTAGGAAGAACCTTTATAGAGCCAACGCAAGAAATAAGACAATTAGGTGTAAAACTAAAACACAATCCTAATAAAGGGGTAATTAAAAATAAAAAAATTATACTTGTGGATGACTCCATTGTAAGAGGAACAACATCAAAAAAAATTGTGGATATGCTTTACAATTCAGGTGCAAAAGAAGTTCATATGGTCATATCAAGCCCACCAATAAAATATCCGGACTATTATGGAATTGATACTCCAGATGTAAAAGAATTGTTAGCAGCTAATCATAGCATTGAAGAAATGAAAAAAATAATTGGTGTAAAAAGTCTTCATTTTTTAAGCATCGATGGTGTTTATAAGGCATTAGGCCATAAAAAAAGAGATGCTGCCAACCCACAATTTACGGATCATTGTTTTACTGGAGAATACCCAATCAAGCCTTTAGATTTAAAAAATCAAAATGACAAAGACAATCAATTATCTTTACTCAGCAATGTTAGAACTTAATTAACTAGTCCTAAAAGGATTGTCATTATTAATAAATTTTATTATTACCACTTTATTAAAAATATTAAAATTTTTTAAAAACTGTTTTAAAAAATAATTTTTATAATCTTTATTTATTCCTTTTAATCGAGAACCAAATGCTTTTAAAATAAATGGATTTAAATTAACATGCTTTAAAAACTTTATTTTTGGTCTAAACAAACCTTTTTGCGGCGCTCTATGAGAACTATTTGTTTTTTCTAAAAATACATTTAATTTTTGGTTACTTATAAAATTTTTAGAAATCATATCTAATTTAATAATTGTTTTTACAAATTCATTAACTCCAGATTTCCCAATAGAAGAAAAAAAATATGGTTTTATTAAAATATCTGAATACAAATTTTCAAAATAATAATTAAAATATTTAGTTTTAATTTT
>VTPD01000015.1 GCA_008638015.1 Pelagibacteraceae bacterium
ATAAAATTAATAATATTTTTAAAGATCAGTATATTTTTCATTTTCCAGTTCCTCGAAATAGATTGTCAGTAATTAAGGAATATATACCAAACAAATTTAAAAATATTTTTTCAATAGACGAAGACCAGAAAAATTTTTATATAAAAAATTCAATATTATCTATTGCAAAATCAGGCACCATTTCTTTAGATATATGTAAAAACAAAAGTCCTTTAATAACTATTTATAAAACTTCTAATTTTAATTATTTTTTTATTAAACCTTTAGTAAAGGTTAAATTTGGTAATATTATTAATATTGCTGCTAATAAAGAGATAATTCCTGAGTTAATACAAAGCAATTGTACGGTAGAGAAAATTTTTTTTATGGCCTCTAAGTTTTTAAAAAATAAAAATATACGTATAGAAAATGTTCAAAATTATTCTAAAGTTTTAAACACTTTTAAGAAGAGTAATACAAATAAAATTATTGCAAATACAATTAAAGGTTATTGCTAGTTTCTGTCTTTTAATTCTGTAAACGGTCTTGGTTTTTCTCCCATGTATAATTGTCTGGGTCTTCCAATTCTGTTTTTGGTGTCTAAATACATTTCTTTCCAATGAGCAATCCAACCGGCAGTTCTTGCAACAGCAAAAAGAGCGGTAAACATGGTAGAAGGAAATCCCATTGCGTTGAGAGTGATGCCTGAATAAAAATCAATATTAGGATACAATTTTTTTTCTACAAAATACTCGTCTTGTAGAGCTATCTTTTCTAATTCTATTGCTACTTGTAAAATTTTATCATCTTTTTTTCCTACTTCCTCCAAAACCTCATGACATGTTTTTTGCATTACTTTAGCTCTAGGATCGTAGTTTTTATAAACTCTATGACCAAAACCCATTAACTTGAATGGATCATCTTTATCTTTCGCCCTTTTTATGTATTCAGGTATTTTTTTTACATCTCCTATCTCTAAAAGCATGTTTAGTGCTGCTTCATTAGCCCCTCCATGCAAAGGTCCCCATAAAGAGGTGAATCCTGTAGATATTGATGCAAACGGATTTACTCCAGATGATGCAGCTAATCTAACTGTTGATGTTGATGCATTTTGCTCATGATCCGCATGTAAAATAAATATTTTATCTAATGCTTTAGCAAATACTTTGTTTACTTTATATTTTTCAGCTGGAACAGCAAAAACCATCTGTAAAAAATTTTCTGTATAATCAAGTGAGTTGTCAGGATAAATAAAAGGCTGTCCGATTGAATATTTATAAGCCATTGCAGCTAATGTAGGAACTTTAGCTATCATTCTTCTAGCTGAGATTTGTCTTTGCTGTAAATCATTCACATCAATAGAGTCTGGATAAAATGCTGACAATGCAGCAACAACTGAAGTTAAAATAGCCATGGGATGTGAACCCCTTCTAAACCCATCAAAAAATTTCTTCATTTGCTCATGTACCATCGTGTGAGTTTTGATAGCTTCAGAATATTCAAACCATTCCTCTTTAGTGGGTAATTCGCCGTTCCATAAAAGATAAGCAACTTCTAAAAAAGAGCTTTTGTTAGCAAGTTCATCCATTGGGTAGCCACGATAAAAACATTCACCTTTTTCACCATCAATATAGGTAATAGAAGACTCGCAGCTTGCCGTAGATGTAAATCCAGGATCAAAAGTAAAATTGCCCGTTGAGGAGTACAACTTACTTATATCAACCACATCAGGACCGACTGATCCACCCAAAATTGGAAATTCGTAATCTTTATTATCTATGATTAATTTGGCTTTTTTTGACATGAAATTGCAGATTTATTATCAGTTTTGATAAAAAAAGTCTATTTAAAGATAATGTTTAAGTCTTTTTTTAACTTCATTAATACCCAAAGACTGTATTATGTCATTAATAGATGGAGCAAATTTGCTACCAGTTAAAACCAATCGAATAGGTTGGCCAAAATCTTTAAATTTAATTTTATTTTTATTAATAATATTGTTTATTATTTCTTTGCAAGCATCAAAATTTTGATCATCTAGGTTAATAATGCTTTGATAAAATTCATCAATTAATTTTACTGCATTCTTATCTAAAGTATTTTCAATATCAATTGTTTGAAAATTAAATACAAAATTACAATTATTAAAAATGTCTTCTAATGTTTTTGCTTTGTTTTTAAAAATTGATAAATTTTTTTTAATTTTATCTAGAAAAATTTCATCAATTTTACTTTTGAACTCACTGGTATAATTTTTAAAATAATCAAATAATTTATCTTCATTTATATTTTTAATATAGGTTTCATTTAAAGATAAAACTCTTTCCATATCAAGTTTAGAAGGTGACTTACCTATGCCATTAAGATTAAATAACTGAATACTTTCTTCTAAAGAGAAAATTTCCTTGTCTCTATATGACCACCCTAACTTGAGAAGATAATTTCTTAAACTTTCTGGCAAAATGCCAATTTTTTGATAATCCGCTACTGTTATAGCCCCATCTCTTTTTGAAAGCTTCTTACCTTCTTTTGAATGAATAAGTGGTATATGCGCATATGTTGGAATAGCCCATTTCATAGCTTCAAAAATTTGTATTTGCTTAAATGTATTTATTTTATGATCATCTCCTCGAATTACATGAGTAATATTCATTAAATGATCATCTACAGAGGCTGACAATTGATAAGTTGGGGTACTGTCAGTTCTTAAGATAACAAAGTCCTCAATTGTAGAGTTTGGAATTTCAATATTACCTTGAACGAGATCATTTAGAACAGAAAAACCTGAATCTTTAGATTTAAATCTAACAATAAATGGTCCCTCACCATTAGTTAAATTTCTACATTTTCGGCTATAAGTATATGGTAAATTTTTATTTCTAGATTCTTGCTTTTCAAGCTCCAATTCTTCTTGTGTACAGTAGCATTTGTAAGCATGTCCATTTTTTAATAGATAATTTGCTACTTCAATATGTTTGTTGATATTTAGGCTTTGTTTTAAAGGCGGTTCGTCAGGGCTAATTTCTAGCCACTCTAAGGTTTTAATAATTTGATCTTCAAATTCTTTTTTAGAGCGTTCTTTATCAGTATCTTCAATTCTCAATAACGATTTTCCATTTTTATTTCTTGCATAAAGCCAATTAAATAATGCAGTTCTTGCACCTCCAATATGCAAGGCTCCAGTAGGTGAGGGGGCAAATCTTACAACAGTCTTATCCATGTGCTGTTGTTTACACTAAGTATTTAAAAGTTTCTATAAAGAGATGATAAAACACCCTGAATTTTAATTCGATCAGGGTTAAATATTCTTGTTTCGTATAAAGGGTTAGCACTTTCAAGAGCTATAGCATTAGATTTTTTTCTGTATCTTTTTAAGGTAGCTTCATGATCGTCAATTAAAGCTACAACTATTTTTCCATTTTCGGCAATATTGGTTTTTCTTATGATAACTGTATCTCCATCATTTATTCCCGCATTGATCATAGAATCTCCCTCAACTCTTAGTGCAAAAAAATCATTAGGATTTTTGGTACCTGGAGGAGCGGGTATATCTTCAGCAAAATCCTCTATTGCTTCAATTGGCAACCCAGCTGCAATTTTACCTATAAGTGGAATGTATTTTTGGTCACTATTTTTATATGAATTATTGACGTTGCTTTCGTCTAATCCTCCTTTAATTAGGCTTGGCTTGAAATTATTAAATAGATCCTTGGCACTTGCATTTTCTGGAAGTTTTACAACCTCTAGAGCTCTGGCTTTGTGTGCTAGTCTTTTAATAAAACCTCTTTCTTCCAAAGCTGAGATGAGCCTATGAATTCCAGATTTAGACTTCAAATTTAGTGAAATTCTCATTTCATCATATGAAGGTGAAACACCATCACTTTTCAACTTCTCGTTGATATAAATCAGTAAATTTTTTTGTTTTTTAGTAAGCATAGAACAAAACCTAAACATAAACGTTCTATAAAAGTTCTTTTACGAAAGCAATCGTTAAAAAACCTTGAATTTGTTGATTTTTTTAAGAGTTTAATTCTATTAGCTTGCTATAAATTGAATCTGATTTGATAAGTGATTCACCAATTAAAAAGTTATTAATGCCAGTTTCAGTTTTGATAAAATTTATATCTTCTTTTGAATAAATTCCGCTCTCACAAATTACCGTGTAATTTGAAAGTTCAAATTTTTTAAATATTTCCACGGTTGTTTTTATATCAGTTTCAAAAGTGTTAAGATTGCGATTATTAATTCCCAAAATTACGTTATTAAAATTTAATGCTCTTGCCATTTCATCTTCATTGTGAATTTCCAATATAGCATCCAATCCACAAATTGATGCAGCCTCCAATAAATCATTAATTAAGTTATCTTCAACAGAGTTAAGTAATATTAATATACAATCAGCACCAATGTGTGCAGCTTCATAAACTTGATATGTGTCTATAAAAAAATCCTTACAAAGAATGGGTATATTAAATTTACTTTTTATATCTGATAAGTATTTTTTACTACCTAAAAAATATTTCTTTTCCGTCAAAACAGAAAGACATGCTGCATTTGCTCTTACATATTCTTCAGCAATTTTTATATGGTCAAAATTATTTAACAATATTCCCTTGGAAGGACTCGCTTTTTTTACTTCAGCAACGATAGCTGTCTTATTGTTTTTTTTAAATTCTTCTAATTTTTTTTGAAAATAATTATTTTTTTTTATTAAATTTTCTTTCAACTTTGATAGGGAGATTAATTTTTTATCATTTTCAACTTCTTTAATTTTATCTTCAATAATTTTTTTTAAAATACTCATTGTTTAAGTTCATTAATTTTTTTTATTACTATTCCTGATAAAATGTATTTTCTTGAATAGTCAAATGCGTCTTTTAAGGATAATTCTTTTTCTGCAACTACTAATGCTGCAGCACAATTTAACGAGACAATTTCAAGAAAAGCACTTTCTTTACCGTTAAATAATTCTATTATTTTTTTTGCATTATGTTCTGCATCATTTCCAACAATCTCTTCAAATTGGTAAGTTTTTGATACAAGCTCTCTTGGATTGATTGAAAAATTTTTTTTATCTTGTCCATTTATTTCAATTACATTTGTTTTGCTAAAAATTGATATTTCATCCAATCCATCTTCACTATGAAAAACCCAGGCTTTTACAATATGTAAATTTTTTAAAACATCTGAATATTTTTCAAGAATTTCATTTGAAAAAACACCAATGCATTGTCTCTTAACAAGGGCAGGATTAGCAAGTGGTCCAAGTAAGTTAAATATTGTTCTTGTTTTGATTTTTTTTCTTGCATTTGCAACATTTTTCATCGCTGAATGATAGTTTGGGGCAAACATAAATCCAAAATTTTTTTGTTCTATTGATTTTTTTACTTCATCAGGATTTTGGTTAATACTAATTCCTAATTTTTCTAATACATCTGCAGATCCACATTTGGAGGTAAGGCTTTTATTTCCATGTTTTGCAACTTTGAGACCCATACTAGCCAAAACTAGGGCGCTTGCCGTTGAGATATTTAGAGTGTGCTTGCCATCTCCACCAGTACCACATGTATCGATCGCATCTTGATTAAGATGAACTCTTAAGCTTTTATTTCTTAGAACTTGGGCTCCACCAGTTATTTCATCTGAAGATTCTCCTTTTTTTGCTAAAGCTAATAAGATTTCTTCAATTAAATCATCATTGAGCTCCCCGTTCATTATTTGAGAAAATAAAAATTCAGTTTCAGATATTGATAAGTTATTAAATTGTTTAATTTTATTTAACAAATTCAAAGTATTCATTTTTTTATTTAAGTTAAAAAATTTTTGATAATTTTTTTTCCCATATTAGTTTTAATGCTTTCAGGATGAAATTGAATACCGTGTACATCATAATCTTTATGAGACAACCCCATGATTATATTATCTTTTGTAATGGCAGTAATAATCAAATCTTTAGGTATTTTTTTATTATCAACAATTAAGCTATGATATCTAGTTCCTATTATATATTTCGGAAAATTATTAAAAATTTTTGATTGAAAAACTTGTATTTTACTTAACTTTCCATGCATTAGTTTTTTTGCTCTAATAATTTTACCACCCAAAGCTTGAGCAATAATTTGGTGACCAAGACATATTCCTAAAATAGATTTTTCACTTATATATTTATCAACAACTTCCAGGCACATTCCTGCCTGGTCTGGATTTCCTGGGCCTGGTGAGATTACAATTTTATCAAAATTTTTTAGGTCTTTTATTTTAAATTTATCATTTCTCAAAACTGTTACTCTGCAATTGAATTCAGATAAGTAATGATAAACATTGTAAGTAAAGCTATCGTAATTATCTATTAAACAAACTTTTATCATCAATTTATAGCTTGAATAAGCGCTTTAGCTTTGTTGACTGTTTCTTGATATTCCAGGTTTGGTTTGCTATCAGCTACTATTCCAGCTCCAGATTGAATAAAAACTTTTTTCCCTTTTATAAGAGCCGTTCTTAAAGCTATGCATGTGTCCATATTATTATTAGTTGAAAAATATCCAATTCCTCCTGCATATAATTTTCTATTTGTTTTTTCTAGTTCATCTATAATTTCCATAGCTCTAATTTTTGGAGCACCGGAAACAGTTCCTGCAGGAAATCCAGCAAATAAAGCATCTAAAAGAGATATATTTTTTTTAAATTTTCCAGTAACATTTGAAACAATGTGCATGACATGAGAATATTTTTCTATTGAAAATTGATTATCAACTTTCACAGATTTTAATTCAGATACTTTCCCAACATCATTTCTACCCAAATCTAAAAGCATTAAATGTTCTGCAAGTTCCTTGGGGTCATTCAGCAAGTCTTTTTGGTACTGGTTATCTTGAATTTTTGATTGACCTCTCGGTCTTGTGCCAGCAATTGGTCTAATAGTTACTTTGTCATCTCTTACTCTAACTAAAATTTCTGGGCTACTACCAATAATTTGAAAATCTTCATAATTAATAAAATATAAAAAAGGTGACGGATTTGTGATTCTAATTTTCTTATAAATATCTAAGGGATTTTTTGTTAAATTTGTTTCAAATCTTTGACTTAAAACTACTTGAAAAATATCACCTTTCTTTATGTATTCCTTAGCTTTTAGCACATTGCTTACAAAAGTTTTTTTAGAGATATTACTTCTAACCTTGGCTTTTTTAGATAATTTATGTTTTTGATAATTTAATGAATATTCTTCATTTTTTTTAATCAAATTTTGCAAGATAATTTTTTGTTTTAAAAATATTTTTTTTAAATTTTTAGCATTAGGTTTAAAAAAACAACTTATATAAAATATTTTTTTTAAAACATTGTCGTGAATTATGATTTTTTGCGGTCTTGAAAGTCTTACATCAGGAATTTTTAAATCATCTTTCGTGGTATTGGGAATTTTTTCGATATATCTGATTGTGTCATATCCAAAATAACCCATAAGCATTAGAGACATAGAGGGAAGTTTTTTTGGAAATTTATAATTAAAATTTTGAATTAAATTTTTTAAGAAAGAGTAAGGTTTTTTATTTAATGTTTTCTTATTATTTATATAAACATGATTACCTTTGATTTCCCATTTTTTATCAGGATCTAAGCCAATAATAGTATATCTACCTCTGTATAAAGCTTTTTCAACCGATTCAAATACAAAGCTATTTTTTTCTTTAAGAACATTATTTATTAAGTTTAAAACAGCATTATTGTTTATATTTTTTTGAATTGCATAACTTAAAGCAATTTTGTTTTTTTTGGCATTTTTTAGATAATTTTTATAGGAAATATACTCAGTCATTGAATTATATAGAGCTAATAATTCTATTTAAAACTTTTTCATTAATTTTTACCTTGTATTTTTCATTTAAAATTTTATCAAACAAAAATAATATTTGATTTGAAAAATCAGAAATAACTTGCTTTTCATAAAGCTGTTTTTTCTCAGCAGATATGGTATCCGCAGAATAGCTTTCTTTATTAACTTTAACTAAATAAAACTCTCCATTTGTTTCTAACAACAAGTTTTCATTTAATTTTTTTTGAAAAATTTGTTGTATATTAGATTGTGAAAATAATTTATTCGCTTCAAATCTTGATTTGAAAAAAATTTCTTTTAATGTCAAATTTTCTTTTTTTTGGATTTCTTCAAATAAATCTTTTTTAGCTTCTTTGATTTCATTATTAATACTTTTAATTTTTTCACTTAATTTTTTTAATTTCATATCGTTAATAATAAATTTTTTTGTTTTTTCATTTAACAATAGACTCTTTGGAGGTATAATTTTTTTTAATGTTAGTAAGTAAAATTTTCCTTTAGTTTCAACTAAATCAGTTTTAAAGTTATCATTTAAATTAAATAATTTTTCTATAATTTTTTGATCTAGATCAGCAGATTTTTCTGAATTTATTAAATATCCTGATTTATTAATAGTGAATGCGTTTTTATTATTTAAGTTATATTTTTCAGCAATTTCTAAGAAGTTTTTATTTTCTAAAATATTATTTTCTATTTCTGATATTTTTTTAAAAAACAAATCATTATTACCTTCGCCTAAATTATTTACATCTAAAACTAAAAATTCAAATTCCCGGTACTCGTCAGATAATAAGTTGCTTTTATTTTCATCGTAGTATGTTTTTATCTCTAACTCAGTAAAATTTATATTTTTTATTATTTGATTTAATTCTAGATATTGAATTCCAATCTCCTTCGTTACATATTTATGCACAACATTCTCATGATAACTCGTTGATTTTAAGCCACCGGTAAAGCTGTCTATAATAATTTTTTTTAATAAACTTTGTTTAAAATTTTGTTCAAATGTATTTGCTGTTAGCCCATTTTCTAAAAGATATTTTTCATATTTAATTCTAGAAAATTCTTTATTTGTTTGAAATTCGGGAATTTGTTTAATAAAATTTGCTAATGTTTTTTCACTAACAAATATATTGTTTTCTCTAGAATATATCTCGATAATTTTGCTAGAAACAAGTTTATTCAAAACCTGATAGTGAAAATTATTTTTAATTGCTTCTTGAATATTACTTATATTTTGGTTTCTTAATTCGTTTCTTAGCTCTTGATTAAAATCTTGGGTATAAATATTTTCATTGCCAATTTCTGCAACAACATTGTTTTTCCCACTACTAAAGAGATCTCCAATGCCCCACAATGCAAATACAGCTATAATTATAATAACTAGAACTTTGATCAGTATGTTTTTGGATGCCTTGGCAAATTTGTTTTCCATAAAATATGTTTAAAAAAAGAGATTAATAGATTAAAAAAACTATTATGTCTTCGAAAAGTACATATTTTATTGCTAATTGGAAAATGAATGGAAGCCCAAAAGACTTAATTCAAATTAAAAACCTGGATTTTTTTATAAAAAATAGATTTAAAAAACACAATAAATTAATAGTTTATTGTCCTCCACAGCCTTTGATTACCTATTTTGCTAAAAAAATAAGATCAAAAAATATTAAATTTGGCTCTCAAGATGTTTCAAATAATAATTTTGCTTTTGGAGCTTTCACTGGTGAGGTTAGTTCACATATTTTAAAAAATTCTGGTGCTGAATATGTAATAATAGGTCATTCAGAAAAAAGGTTGGCGGGAGATAATTACAATACAATCAAACAAAAAATTAATAATGCAAACCAAAATAAATTGAAAATAATTTTTTGTATTGGTGAAAGTTTAAAAGAAAATAAAAACAAAAATTCTTTATTAATTTTAAAAAAACAAATTTTAGCTTCCCTTGAGAAGGGATTAAATTTCAAAAATATTTTGTTTGCATATGAGCCAGTGTGGTCAATTGGGACAGGAATTATTCCAAGCCAAAGTTACTTAATTAAAGTTTTTTCAGAACTAAAAAAAATTTTAATCAGACATTATTCAGTTAAATCACCTAAATTACTATATGGTGGCTCTGTAAATGCTCAAAACATTCAATCATTAAAAATGATACCTAATTGTAATGGCTATTTGATTGGCGGAGCATCTTTAACATCAAAAAATTTTATTGATATTATACAAAATTATTATAGTTAAGCAGTTTATGGAAAATATTATTTTAATAATTCACGTTGTTATAGCTGTATTATTAATTGGTTCAGTTCTTTTGCAAAGATCCGAGGGTGGCGCTCTTGGTATCGGTGCAGGAAATGATTCCTTGATGTCTTCTAGATCTGCAGGAAATTTTTTGACTAAATTTACAACCATCATGGCAATTTTGTTTATTGCTACAAGTATCTCATTAACTATAATTCATAAGAAAACTAATCCATCAGGTTCAATCATCGATAAAATTGAAAAACTTGAAAAACAAGACAATTCGCCAAAAATACCAAAGTCAAAATAAATAAACCTTTAAAAAAAAGAATAAATATTCTATAACATTCTTCCATGGCGCGTTATATCTTCGTTACTGGCGGCGTGGTTTCATCTTTAGGAAAAGGTCTTTCTTCTGCATCGTTAGCTTACTTGTTACAATCTCAAGGTTTTAAAGTTAGACTGAGAAAATTAGATCCATACTTAAATGTAGATCCTGGAACCATGAGTCCATTTCAGCACGGCGAAGTGTTTGTAACAGATGATGGTGCGGAAACTGATTTAGATTTAGGTCATTACGAAAGATTTACAGGAGTATCCGCTAAGCAATCAGACAATATTACAACAGGTAAAATTTATAGCGATATTATTAAAAAAGAAAGAAAAGGGTTGTATCTGGGCAAGACAGTGCAAGTCATTCCTCACGTTACTGATAGAATAAAAGAGTTTATAAAAAATGATTTGAGCAAAGAGGATTTCGTAATTTGCGAAATAGGGGGTACGGTTGGAGACATTGAAAGTCTACCTTTTTTAGAGGCTATAAGACAATTTTCAATAGAAATTGGTAAAAAAAATTCTTTGTTTATTCATCTAACTTTAGTTCCTTACATGAAAGCTTCCGATGAAATAAAAACAAAACCAACTCAACATTCAGTTAAAGAACTAAGAACAATTGGTATTCAGCCAGATATTATTATTTGCAGGTGTGAGAAAAACATTCCATTAGATCAAAGAAAGAAAATATCATTATTTTGCAATGTAGATATCGAAAATGTTATTGAAACTATTGATGTAAATACTATTTATGAAGCTCCTATTAGTTTTCACAAAGAGAAATTAGATCATCAAGTACTAAGACATTTTAAAATTAAGCCAAAAAGAAAAGTTAATTTAAATCCGTGGAAGGAAATTACAAAAAAAGTATTTAACCCTAAGAAAAATGTAAATATTGCCATCATTGGAAAATATGTAAATCTCAAAGATGCTTATAAATCTTTAGATGAAGCTTTAGTTCATGGGGGAATCTATAATAATACAAAAGTTAATTTAGTTAGAATTGAGTCTGATCATTTAAAAAAAAATAAAATTAAAAATTTATTTAAAAATATTCATGGAATATTAATTCCAGGTGGATTTGGAAAAAGAGGGACTGAAGGTAAAATAGAAGCTATTAAATATGCTCGAACTAACAAAATACCATTTCTAGGTATTTGTTATGGTATGCAATTATCCATGATTGAATTTGCTAGAAATGTTCTAAAAATAAAAAAAGCAAGTTCTACTGAATTTGATAAAAATTGTATCCCTGTAGTTGGTTTATTGAATGAATGGAAAAGGGGAAATGTCCTCATGAAAGGAACCGCTACAAACATAGGTGGAACAATGAGACTTGGCTCGTACAAGGCAAATCTTAAAATAAATTCTTTAGTTAAATCTATTTACAAATCTAACTCTATTAATGAAAGACACAGACATAGGTATGAGGTCAATTTGCAGTACAGAAATGAATTTGAAAAAAAAGGATTAATTTTTTCTGGCATGTCGCCCGATAATGAATTGCCAGAAATTATTGAACTTAAAAATCACCCATGGTTTATTGGCGTTCAATTTCATCCTGAATTTAAATCTAGACCTTTAAATCCCCATCCTTTATTCTCATCTTTTATTAAAGCTGCTATCAAAAATGAGAAATAAAATTATTAAAATCGCCAAGTGTTCTATTGCAAATAATTTACCATTTACTTTAATTGCTGGTCCATGCCAGCTAGAAAGTAAACAGCATGCCTTTAAAATGGTCGATCTTATTCTTAAGATTACAAAAAAATTAAATATAAATTTTATTTACAAAACTTCTTTTGATAAAGCTAATAGAACAAGTTTGAAAGGTAAAAGAGGTATTGGATTAGAAAAGTCATTGTCAATTTTTGATGATATAAAAAAAAAATTTAATGTACCAATTCTTACGGATGTTCATACTGCGGAACAATGTGCTGTCCTATCTCATCATGTAGATATTCTTCAAATTCCAGCTTTTTTATGTAGGCAGACAGATTTGTTAATTGCTGCAGCAAAAACCAAAAAAATAATTAATGTAAAAAAAGGCCAGTTTTTAGCTCCTTGGGATATGGAGAATGTAGTAAAAAAAATTTCACAAAATGGAAATAATAAAATCATGATTACCGAACGAGGTAGTAGCTTTGGATATAATAGACTAGTCTCAGATTTTAGATCTTTACCTATAATGTCCAAGACTGGTTATCCAGTTATTTTTGATGCAACTCATTCAGTGCAACAACCAGGTGGCAAAGGATCTTCAAGTGGCGGTGAAAGAGAGTTTGTTGAGGTCTTATCTAAAGCGGCAATAGCAGTTGGTGTTGCAGGAATTTTCATTGAAACTCATGATAATCCCAACAGAGCACCATCGGATGGTCCAAATATGATACATATTAATCAATTAGAAAAGTTACTAAGAAAAATTAAATCAATAGACAATATAATAAAAAAATAAATTTTATAATAATGGCAGTCATCAAAAAAATTAAAGGAAGACAATTTTTTGATAGCAGAGGATTTCCAACGGTGTCTGTTGATGTGGAGTTAAGTGATGGTAGTCTTGGTTCTTCGATAGTCCCCTCAGGAGCATCCACAGGTAGTTATGAAGCGCATGAACTAAGAGATCAAAATGATTTGTATCTTAATAAAAGTGTATTCAATGCCATAAATAATATTAACACTAAGATTTCCTTGGCATTAGAAGGAAAAAATTCTTTAGATCAAAACTTAATTGATAAAACTATGTTAGATTTAGATGGCAGTCCTAATAAAAAAAATTTAGGAGCCAACGCTATTCTTGGAGTCTCAATTGCAAACTGCAAAGCAGCAGCAATATCCAAAAAATTAGAAATTTATCAGTACTTAAACACTTCAGGAAAATTTACTTTACCATTTCCGATGCTAAATATCATCAATGGTGGTGCTCATGCTAATAATTCTCTTCAAATTCAAGAATTTATGATTAGACCAGATGGAGCCAAGTCATTTGAAGAATGTATGCAAATGTCTTTTTTAGTCATTCAAAATTTAAAAAAAATATTAATTAAAAGTAATTTTTCTACGAATGTTGGTGATGAGGGAGGCTTTGCACCTTCCTTAAAAAATGATGAAGCAGCCTTGGATTTAATTTTAGAGGCTATAGAAATTAGCAAATATAAACCGGGCATTGATTTTAATCTTTGTCTAGATGTTGCAGCAAACGAATTATTTGACGGAAAAAATTATAACATGAATATAGACAATCCTTTAAACAATGATCAAATGATTTCGTTTTATGAAAATTTAGTAGAGAAGTATCCTATTAAATCAATAGAAGATCCAATTTTTGAGGATGATTGGGTCACATGGAATTCTTTAACAGAAAAAATTGGTAATAAATCTCAAATTGTTGGAGATGATTTGTTTGTTACCAATCCTGAAAGATTAAAAAAAGGAATTCATAGCAAATCTGCAAATGCAATTTTAATAAAAGTAAATCAAATTGGAACTGTTACTGAAACTTTAAAAACTATTCAATTAGCGCAAGAAAATAATTTTAATACAATAATTTCTCATAGATCAGGAGATACAGAAGATACATTTATATCTGATTTGGCTGTAGCAACTAATTCAAATCAAATCAAAACTGGTTCTTTGGCAAGATCTGAAAGAGTTTCAAAATATAATAGATTATTGAAAATTGAGGATAAAGAAAAAAATAATATAAAAATGTCTATTTTGTAAATGAAAAAAATACTTTTTTTTCTTTCAAAAAAAAAATTTTTGTTAATTAATTTTTTTATTTTTTTATATATTGCAATAAATCTTCTAGATGGAAACAGGGGATATTTTTCTTACGTACAAAAAAAAAATACTCTTATCGAAAAAGAAATTAAAGTTAATCAATTAAGATCTTCTTATGAGGATTTAAAAAATAAAAATTTATTACTATCTGATAATCTAAATTTAGATTATTTAGATCAATTATACCGCGATTATTTCACACTTGGTAAAAAAGGGGAAAAGCTATATCTTTTAAAAAACTAGATGGAAAAAATAATTCATAGACATCCCGAAAAAATTAATAAGAAATCTAATCCTATTCAGCGCAAACCATCCTGGATAAGGGTTAAAGTCACAAACTCTAGCGTTTTTTTAGAAACTAAAAAAATTGTAAAAGAAAAAGGATTATTCACAGTATGTGAAGAAGCAGGCTGTCCCAATATCTCTGAATGCTGGAGTAAAAAACATGCAACATTAATGATCATGGGAGATACATGCACAAGAGCCTGTGCATTCTGTAATGTAAAAACAGGAATACCTATGGAATTAGATGTTTTTGAACCACTAAAAGTTGCCAATACTGTAAAAGAACTTGGGTTGTCACACGTCGTAATCACATCAGTGGATCGTGATGACCTGGAGGATGGAGGCGCACAGCATTTTGCAAATGTAGTAAATAAAATTAGAGATAAAAACCCATCTACAACAATTGAAATATTAACACCTGATTTTCTTAAAAAGGGTGATGCGTACAAAATAGTTGCAGATTCTAATCCTGATGTATTCAATCACAATTTAGAAACTGTTCCTTCGCTTTATTTAAAAGTACGTCCCGGATCTAGATATTTTAATTCTCTTGAACTTCTTTCCAAAGTAAAAACATATAGACCAAAAATGTTTACAAAGTCTGGATTAATGGTTGGGTTGGGTGAAACGAAAGACGAAATATGCCAAGTTATGGATGATTTAAGATGTGCAAATGTAGATTTTTTAACGATTGGCCAATATTTGCAGCCTACTGATAAACATTATCCTATTAAAAATTTTATTACTCCAGAAGAATTTGAAACTTATAAAAATATTGCATATTCAAAAGGATTTTTGTTGGTAGCATCAAGTCCGCTAACCAGATCTAGTTATCATGCAGGAGAAGATTTTTTAAAGTTGCAAGCAAAAAGAAATCAAGAAATTCTGTAAATTGCCTACAAGAACTATAAAAAAAATATTTAATTACCCAACAAAAAAAGTAATTGATTTAATATTAAACATTAATGACTATAAAAATTTCTTACCATGGTGCAATGAATCAATAATTCATTCTACGGAAGAAAAAAAAAATTACGATATTATTATTGCTGATTTAGAAATCGGCTATAAAATATTTTCAGATACTTACTCAAGTAAAGTTATATATGATAAGAAAAAAAATATTATCGAAGTATCATGCTTAGCTGGACCAGTTGAAACACTTTCAAATATTTGGAAAATAAAAAAAATTAACAACAATAAGTGTGAGGTAAATTTTTTTATTGAAATTGAACTTAAAAATAAAATGCTTAATCAGTTGCTTAATAAGTTTTTTGATTTAGGATTTGAAAAAATCTTAAATTCATTTGAGTCTTATGCAAAAAAAACAATAGTTAAATAAGACTTGAAATTATTTTAAAAACAACATTACAAGTTTTTTTCTGGATATCTAATCGTGTGTCGTTTTTGTTAAATAGATTTTTCTTAATTATAACTTTATTTTTAAAAAAAATTCCAACATAAACAAGGCCAACAGGTTTGCTCTTTGATCCTCCGGTAGGACCTGCAATTCCCGTTATTGAGATGGCTAAATTTGTTTTTGAAATCTTTTTTAAATTTTTAACCATGGAAAAGCAGCATTCCTTGCTTACTGAGCCATATTTTTTTAAGATATTTTTAGGAACCTTTAAAACGTCAATTTTTGCTTGATTGGAATAGGTAACCAGACCTAACGTAAATATTTTAGATGCGCCATCAAGAGATGTAAAATAACTTGATAGCATTCCTCCAGTACAGGATTCGGCTGTGGAAACTGTCAATTTTTTCTTTTGTAAATTTTTTAATGTTTTTTTAATATTCTTTAAAACCATAAATTTATTATTACATAAATACAAATAATTGAAAAAAAACTAGCAACGAAATCGTCAAGCATTATACCAAATCCACTTTTCAATTTTTTATCTATTAAACCAATTGGAAATGGCTTGGTTATATCAAATAATCTGAAAAGAAAAAAACTAACTATAAATAAAATTATAATATTTTTTTCTAATAATTCTAAACTTATTGGCATAAACATAAGAGAAGTTAATACTATACTTTGTCCTAAAAATTCATCTATTACAATTTCACTAGCATCTTTTTTTTTAAAATTATTTTTAACATTATCAATTAAATAAATTCCAATAAAAAAAATTAATATTAAAAAAAATATTAAATAATTAAGATAATTAATTTCGATTTGTGAAAAGATTATTTTAAATAAAAAAAAATATATTATGCAAGTTGCTAGTGATGCAAAAGTTCCAGGAGCAAGTTTGATATAACCGATTCCAAACATGGTAATTATGCTCAAACCTAATTTATTTAACATTTTTTTAATACTGAAATGACTTCACAAGCTAGAGCTTTGTTTTGACCAATAATTCCAAGATGATCAGTTGTTTTTGCTTTAATATTAATTATATCTTTTTTAATCATGCACAATTTAGCAAGATTATTTTTAATTTTTTCTTTGTATTTAGTCAGATTTGGACTTTGTAAAATAATATTAAGATCTATAGATTGAATTTCTAATTTATTTTTTTGTAATAACTTGATAGTTTTTTTTACCAAAATGGAAGAGGCAATGTCTTGAAATTTTTTTGAATTTGGAAACAGAGTTCCTATGTCACCTTTTTTAGCAGCTCCTAAAAAACTATCTATTAGAGCATGCAACAAACTATCCCCATCCGAATGTCCAATAGGTCCAAATTTGGATGGAATAACTATACCACCAATAATTAGTTTTCTTCCTAAAATCATCTTGTGTATATCGTAACCAATTCCATAAAGATTATTTTGATCTAAATCAGCACTATGTGTAATTTTTTTATTAGAACTATCTCCATGAATAATTTTTACAGGTAAATTTTTTTGAAAAAATAATGATGAATCATCAGAAATAAAAATATTTTTATTTAAATTATGTAAATTCTTAATTTTTGTAAAATTAAATGCTTGCGGGGTTTGAAGTTGCATACATTTATCTCTAGGAAGTATTTTTTTATTTAAAATAATAGTATCAGAGCTTTTTATTGCAGGTATAACCGCATCAAAGTTCTTTAACAATTTTATCTGTTGATAAATAATTTTTGTTGAAAAGAATGGTCTAGCCGCATCATGTATAATACAATTTTTTATATTTTTAGATTTAATTGCATTTAGCCCATTTTTGACAGATAGAGCTCTCGTACTACCGGATTTGGCTATTTTTATTTTTTTGTGTTTTATGATAAATTCTTCATATTTTCTGAATTTTGATCGATTTATTACCAATATAATTTGAGAAATTTTTTTAACACTTAGTAACTTTTTGATACTATGATTAACCATTAATTCATTATGTATTTTATGAAATTGCTTAGGTATTTTGCTATTAAATCTTTTGCTTTCACCGCCAGCGAGTATTAAAGCTGCAATAGTCATTTTATGATTAAAAATAAATTAAACATTAATTATGCAATTGGAATTATCATAGTTCTATCTCTGATAATAGGTTTTTTAACTATCCAAACATTTGCTGGAAAAGGATTTATTGAATTAAATTCGCTTAATATTCAAATTTTATTTGTTATTAATTTATTACTACTTTCTATTTTTGTATCTTTTGTAATTTATAAATTTTTTCATTTATATAATGAGAGAAAAAAATCTCTAAAAATAGGATCCAAAACTAAAATAAAATTTTTATTATATTTTATATCTCTAGCAGCTATTCCTGGTGTGGTTATTGCTATTTTTTCTCTTGTAATTTTTAATTATAGTATAGAAAAATGGTTTGATAAAAAAATCAATGATGCTGTAAATAATTCAACAGAAATTGCCAAAAGATATTTAAATGAACACCAGTCATCTATTGGTAAAGATATATTACTTGTTGCCAATGACTTTAATCGAAATAGTAATCAATTAAAAAAAGATGCCACAGGTTTTCAGAATTACATTAAATTACAGTCTAGAGTTAGATCTATTCAAAATATATATTTAGTCAATTCGGTTGGAGAAGCAAAATATACTCAATCAACATTGCCCGTTAATGATTTTAAAAAACCAGATCCTTATATTCTTTCTGCAGCAAAATCAGGAAAACCAATAATTATATCAAGTGCATATACCAATAAAACTTATGGAATGGTAAAATTAAGCAATTTTGAAGATTTGTATATTTATGTAATTCAAAATGTTGATCCTAAAATTGTAAATTATTTAAAAAAAACAGGGGAAGTATCTCAGTATTATTATCAAATAAAAAATAATATCTTTAATTTACAAGTTACATTTATGATTATTTATTTAATTATAACATTATTATTAATTTTAATTGCAAGTGTGATATCAATTAATTTATCTACTTATATACTAAAACCTTTGTCAGCACTTTTTAATATTTCTTCAGAAATTGAAAAAGGAAATTACAATGTATCACTTGATCAAAGTAAAAATTTAGACACGGATTTTACACAATTATACCAGACTTTTAATAATATGATTAACAGAATAAAAGAAGATCAAATAAAAAAATCATTAGAAGGAAGATACGACGCATGGAATATAATTGCAAAAAAATTAGCACATGAAATTAAAAACCCATTAACACCAATCCAGCTGTCGCTTGATAGAATTAATGATAAATTTAAAAATCAAATTACTGATGGAAGAGAAAATTTTGATAACCATATCAAAACTATAAATTCTCAAATTAATGAAATTAATACTTTAATCAATTCGTTTTCAGATTTTGCTAGAATGCCAGATCCAGTTTTTAATAAAACTGATATTATAAAAGTTATCAAAAAAAGCGTTATGCCATATGAGGCTAATTACCCTGATATTAACTTCGATATAAACGCTAATATTAAAGAAAAAAAAATTAATATCGACGAAAATCAAATTTTTCGTTTATTTACAAATTTAGTTAAAAATAGCGTTGAATCTATTAATGAAAAACAAAGTAAAAATGGAAAAATAATCATTAATATTACGGAAGATAATAAGAATATTATTGTAAATTTAACTGATAATGGATTGGGTTTTAAAATAAATCAAATTAATAAAAATTTAGAACCATATTATACAACTAAAGCAAAGGGGTCGGGATTAGGTTTGTCTATTGTGTCAAAGATCATATTTGAACATGGTGGTCACATTAATTTTTCTAATAATACAAAGCACAAAGGCGCTGTAATTAATTTTACTATCAGCAAAAAATTATGAAAAAAATTTTAATAATCGATGATGAAAAAGATATAAGATTTTTACTTTCAAGTATATTAGTAGATGAAGGTTACCTGACTATCGAAGCAGGAGACATTGCTGGGGCTGAAAAAAAAATCGATGGTGAGTTTTTTGATTTGGCATTAATCGATATATCTTTAGGAGATAAAAAAAAAGATGGAATTAGTCTTTTAAAAAAAATAAAAAAAATGAATTCTGACCTTCCTGTAATTATGATTTCAGGTCATGCCACAATACAAATTGCGGTTGATTCTATAAAAGAAGGAGCTTTTGAATTTTTAGAAAAACCATTCAATACAAGTAGGTTATTAAATTTTGTTAAAAGAGCTCTGGAAAATTTTGAACTAAAAAAAGAAAATAAAAAATTAAATAATTTATTTTTTGATACCTATGAATTAATTGGAAAGTCAAATTCAATTAAAGAAATTAAAAACACCATTAATAAAATTTCACAATCAGATTGTCGAGTGCTAATCTCTGGTCCTTCAGGATCTGGTAAGGAATTAGTTGCTAGAACAATTCATAAAAATTCAAAAAGAAAAGATAATCCATTTATAGTTTGTAATGGTGCTTTATTAGATCCTCAGCATTTTGATATTGAGCTATTTGGAATTGAAAATAAAGATGGATCTATTGTTGAGGGTTTTTTTGAAAAAGCCGATAAAGGTACCTTGTTAATTGATAATGTTTCTGAAATTCCTCTAGATACTCAAGTAAAAATATTAAGAGTTCTAACAGATCAAAAATTTCGAAGAGTTAATGGAACTAAAAATATACTAACTAATGTTAGGGTTTTTGCAACTACAAGCAAAGATTTAAGAAATGAAATTATTAATGGTAACTTTAGAGAAGATTTGTTTCAGAGAGTTTCAGTAATGCAAATAAATTTACCAAGTCTTAAGAATAGAATAGATGATTTGCCAGATTTATTTGAATATTTTAATAAAAAAATATCTCAAAATCTTGGTAAAAAAGTCATACCCTACAAATCTAACCTAACTAAATTGTATAGTCATGATTGGGATGGAAATATCAGAGAATTAAGAAATTTAGTTGAGAGATTAATTATTCTTTCTGATGGTAAACAAAAAAATATTGCAAAAATTATTGATGAAAGTATTCAAGTTAAAAAGAATAATGAAATATCAAGCATTGTTAACTTTGATTCACCTTTAAAAAATGCAAGAGAGCAATTTGAGAGAGAATATTTGATGCATCAATTAAAAAAAAATGGCTCAAATGTCTCTAAAACAGCGGAAAATATAGGCATGGAAAGATCTGCCTTGCATAGAAAATTAACTTCATTAGGTATTGCTATAAAATGAATATAATTATTTGTGGAGCTGGACGTGTCGGCTATTCAATTTGTAGCCAACTTTCCAAACAGGGTCATTCAGTTACTGTCATTGATAAAAATGGACCCGACATTCAAAATATTAATGACAATTTAGATGCCAAAGGAATTGTAGGTATAGCAACTTACCCATCTGTTCTAGAAAAAGCCGATGCTGGAAAAGCAGATATGATAATTGCTGTGACCAGAAATGACGAAACAAATATGATTGTATGCCAAGTTGCACATTCTTTATTTAAAATTTCGAGAAAAATTGCAAGAATAAGATCTAAAGAATTTTTAAAACCTATTTGGAAAGGTTTGTTTACAAAAGAAAATTTGCCTATTGATATAATTATTTCTCCCGAATTTGAAGTTGCTAAGTCACTATATAGAAAATTAGAGGCGCCAGGAGCGATAGATAATATTCCATTTGCAGACGATTTAGTTAGACTTTTAGAAATTCAAATTGATGAAAAGTGTCCTGTTATTAATACAGCACTATCTAAATTAAC
>VTPD01000044.1 GCA_008638015.1 Pelagibacteraceae bacterium
GATATTTTTTGTAATTTTGTTTCATTGGTCCAATTTTTTTTACATTTACAAATTTCAAAAATGAAATTTTTAAAAATTGAAGTTCCATTTTCAGTATGGACGACTTCAGGATGAAATTGAACTGTGAATATTTTTTTTTTTAGGTTTTGAATCATTGCAAAATTTGAGTTTTTAGTTGATGCAACAACTGAAAAGCCTTTTGGTAATTTAGTCACTTCATCAGAATGACTCATCCAAACAGTGGCTTTTTTATTGGAAAAAAAATTTTTCGTTAATGGTGATTTAGATTTTGAAAATAAAATAGCTCTTCCAAATTCTTTTTTATTAGAAAACTTTACTTTTCCATTATGAATTTTTGCAATTAGTTGGTGCCCATAACATATTGCAAGAATAGGAATTTTATTAATTAAATTTAAATTTTTAATATTAGGAGAATTTTTTTTTGAAATGGAGGACGGTCCTCCCGATAAAATAATACCTTTTACATTTTGAATAGAATTTAGTTTATTAAATTTTTGATAACTGATAATTTCACAATAAACAGCTAACTCTCTAATTCTTCTGGCAATAAGCTGCGTAACTTGAGATCCAAAATCTATAATTAGTATTTTTTTATCTTTATTTAAATTCATTTCTTGAATTTTAAAATTTGTAATTCTAAATTTTCTAACTTATTACAAAAACTTTTACAGACTTTCTTAAGTAAATTATATTCTTTCTCAGCAAGCTTAAAATCTCCTTCACTTAAATAAAGTTTAGTTAATAAAAAAAGACCCTCTTCATTTTTAGGGTCTAATAATAGTACAGTTTTTAAATTTTTTTCTTCTTCGATTTGGTTTTTTAAATTTTGATGAATTTTAGATAAGTATAAATAACTTTTGACATTTTTAGTGTCAAAAACAATATCTTTTTCAAATAATATTTTTGCCTCTTTAAAATTATTTGCTAAAAACAATTTTTCTCCTTCAAGGAAATATTTATTAGTTTTGTTTGCAAGTGAAATACTTGAAATAAATATCAAAGTTAAAATTAACAAATATCTCATTATTAGTTTTCTACTGGATAATTGGGTGATTGTTTCGTGATTTGGACGTTATGTACATGTCCTTCTTTAATACCGGAGTTTGTAATTTGAACAAATTTTGCTTTTTTCTTTAGCTCATCTATTGTTTTTGCTCCTATATAGCCCATGGAAGCTTTCAAACCTCCTACTAATTGATTGATTATATTTTTAACAGGTCCTCTATATGGAACCCTTCCCTCTATTCCCTCTGGAACAAGTTTTAAATTATCTTTAATATCTTCTTGAAAATATCTATCAGCAGATCCTCTTGCCATTGCTGACAAAGATCCCATTCCTCGATAGGATTTGTAACTTCTACCTTGATAATAAAATATTTCTCCAGGAGCCTCGTCTGTTCCAGCGAATAAAGATCCAATCATAACCATATCTGCACCTGCTCCTATGGCTTTAGCAATATCTCCTGAATACCTAATACCACCATCTGCTATTACTCTCACTTTATAATTTTTTATTGCTAATGAAACATTTTGAATAGCAGTGAATTGTGGCATACCAACGCCAGCAACCACTCTGGTAGTACAGATTGATCCTGGGCCAATTCCAACTTTTATAGTATCAGCTCCATTGTCTGCCAATTCTTTAGCTGCATCACCAGTTGCAACATTTCCTACAATTAAATTTTTAAATTTAAATTTTTTTTTAATATTTTTTACTGTATTAATTACAGACTGAGAGTGGCCATGAGCAGTGTCTAAGATTAAAGCATCCGCACCAGACTCTAATAATAATTCAGCTCTATTTAATCCTTCTTTATTTACACCTATTGCTCCAGCAACTCGCAAAGATTGATTTTTATCTTTAGATGCGTCTGGAAAAACTTGAGATTTTTCTAAATCTTTTACAGTGATCAATCCAGTACATTTGAATTGTTTGTTTACAACTACTAATTTTTCAATTCTATATTTATGTAATAATTTTTTAGCATGCTCTGAATTAACACCTTCATTGACTGTAATAACTTTTTTAGTCATTAAATCTTTAACTTTAGCTTTTAAATTTTTTGTAAATCTTAAATCTCTATTAGTTATAATTCCTACTAATTTTTTATTTTTATCAACTACTGGAATTCCGGAAATTTTATTACTTTTCATTAAGTCAATAGCAAAGGAGATATCCTCATCTGGAGAAATAGTTATGGGATCTATTACCATTCCCGACTCAAATTTCTTAACATTTTTAATTTGCTGAGACTGTTCTTCAATGCTCATATTTTTATGAATACAGGCAATACCTCCTAATTGAGCAATTGCAATTGCGAGACGGTAATCTGAGACTGTATCCATGGCAGCGGATATAATCGGAATACCCAAGCCTATATCGTTTGTAAGAAACGTTTTTGTTATTGATTCAGCAGGTAGATGGTTTGACTTTTTTGGTACAAGCAGTACATCGTCAAAAGTTAAAGCTTTATTGATTTCCATAAACTTATTTATTTTGCATAACTAATAAAGTCAACAAATGATTAAAGCTCACAGTACAAATAAAGCTCTTTTGAGTCCTTCCTGCTTGCGGAAGGCTTAATAAATAGATGTTTTTGAAAACTGGTCTTCACTTTTTGAACTAAATCTTGCTGACCAACCCCTGAAAAAGTCTTTATTAAAATTTTTCCGTTTTTTTTTAAATTTTTTAAAGCAAATTCTAACACTGTTAAAGATATTAAATTACTTCTCATTGAGTCTAGGTTTTTATTACCAGTTGAATTTTCAGCAATATCAGAAAGTACTAAGTCAGCTTTGCCACCATTAAGTATTTTCATTAATTCAAATTGAGTTATTTCATTTGTAAAATCTCCATTTAAAAATTTACAATTAGATATCGATTTCATCGGCAAAATATCTAAAGCTAAATTAATACCATTTTTATTTATTTTAGAGCTATATTGAGACCAGCTACCTGGTGCGGATCCTAAATCCACAATATTTAAATTATTTTTTATCAATTTCAATTTTTTATCAATTTCAATTAATTTAAAGACAGCTCTTGATCTGTAGTTTTGTTTTTTTGCTAGCTCTACTAGTGGATCATTATTTTGTCTGGTAATCCACAGTTTAGAACTGTGACTAAGTTTTTTGTTTTTAAACTTTTTCATTAATAAAAAATTATAATTAAAAATTATAAAAGATCGTCTAATATTACACTTGTAGCTAAATTGTCTGTTGTTTTGTATTTTTTCTTTATAATTTTAAAATTCATAAAACTGATAGGAATTGAACAAATATAAATTAAACCTAACACAAAAAGAGTATTAAAAGTGTAAGTAATCAAAAAAGAAAATAATAAAACAAATGACAATAAAATTAACAAAACAAAAGGCTTATTTACTTTTATTTTTTTAAAAGCATATGTAGGGACTTTGCTTATCATTAAAAATGAAGCAATGATTATAAAATAAATAGAAAAATTATTTTTTTGAAAATAAATAAAAAAATCACTTAAACTATAAATTAATGGAAGCAAAAGTATTCCTGCACCAGCTGGTGTTGGAACTCCTGTAAAAAAATTATCTTTCCAACTTTCTTTGCTACTGTTTGCTATATCAATATTAAATCTGGCCAATCGTAAACATGCACAAATAATAAAAACTAATGTTAATATCCAGCCTATGTTTCCTAAATATCTTAGTTCCCAAAAATAAATTATCAATGCTGGTGCAACTCCAAAGTTAACAAAATCTACTAGCGAATCTAGCTCTGCTCCAAATTTTGAAGTTCCTTTTATTAATCTGGCAATCCTTCCATCGGCTGCATCTAATATCGCTGCTAAAACAATTGATATAATTGCAAGCTTAAAGTCACTGGTCATTGTGAATTTTATGGACGTTAATCCCAAAATCAATGCAAAAATTGTGATTATATTAGGTATGACCGCTCTAAAGCTTATTTTGCTTTTCATTTATTAAATTATTTTTTTGCTATCAACGACTCACCAGCAACTACAGTTTGTCCAACTTTACTTAATACTTTATATGAATTTGGAAAATACAAATCAACTCTACTTCCAAATCTAATTATCCCAAATCTGTTACCTTGTGTAAATTTTTCACCAGGATTAACTTCGCAGACGATTCTTCTTGCTACTAAACCTGCAATTTGTACTAAGGCCAGTGTTTCATTATTAGAGGATGTTATTTTTAACATATTACGCTCATTATCTTCACTTGCTTTATCTAATGAGGCATTCAAAAATTTTCCAGGTTTATAAAAAATCTCATCAACAGAACAATCAATTGGAAAACGGTTAACATGACAATTAAAAACGTTCATAAAAACACTAATTCTTACAAAATCTATTTCTCCCAGACCCAATTCTTTTGGTCCCTTGCATTCAGTTATTAAACTTATTTTTCCATCCGCTGGACTTACTAAATAAGAATTATCATTTATTGAAAATCTTTCCGGATCTCTAAAAAAGTAAAAAACCCATATACATAAAACAATGCCTACGAGGCCAAGAAATTCTGAAATAAAAAAAAGAAAAAAATTTATAACTAGCGCTATTGCTAATATTTTTTGACCTTCTTTATGCATTTTAGGAAAAATTATTTCAAACATATACAATTAAATTGATTATTATTTTGTTATCTATATAACAATTTTTCTTAAATTAATACTATGGCAAAAATTAAAGTAACAAATCCAGTTGTTGAACTTGATGGTGACGAAATGACCAGGATCATTTGGGACTTTATCAAGCAAAAGCTCATACTTCCATATCTTGATATAGATCTTAAATATTATGATCTTGGAATGGAATTTAGAGATAAAACAAATGACCAAATTACAATAGACTCAGCAAATGCAATTAAAAAATATGGTGTTGGAGTAAAGTGTGCAACCATCACACCTGATGAAGAACGTGTAAAAGAATTTAATTTACAAAAAATGTGGAAATCACCTAATGGAACAATCAGAAATATTTTAGGAGGAACAGTTTTTAGAGAGCCAATTATTTGCAAAAATGTTCCTAAGCTTGTGCCGTCTTGGACAGATCCAATTGTGATTGGAAGACATGCTTTTGGTGATCAATATAGAGCTACTGATTTTAAAATTCCTGGAAAAGGGAAATTAACGGTTTCATGGACCTCGGAAGATGGATCCCAAAAAATTGAGCATGATGTATTTGACTATCCTAGTTCAGGTATAGCTTTAACTATGTATAATTTAGATGAATCAATTAAAGATTTTGCTAGAGCATCTATGAATTATGGATTGCTTAGAAAATGGCCAGTATACTTATCAACTAAAAATACAATTTTAAAATCTTACGATGGTCGATTCAAAGATTTATTTCAAGAAGTTTATGAACAAGAATTTGAGAAAAAATTTAAAGAAAACAATATTTCATACGAACACCGTCTAATTGATGACATGGTAGCATGTGCTATGAAATGGAGCGGAAAATATGTATGGGCTTGCAAAAATTATGATGGAGATGTCCAGTCTGATACAGTTGCACAAGGTTTTGGTTCTTTGGGTCTAATGACAAGTGTTCTAATGACTCCGGATGGAAAAACTGTGGAGAGTGAGGCTGCGCATGGAACAGTAACAAGACATTATAGGGAGCATCAAAAAGGAAAGGAAACTTCAACTAATCCAATTGCATCAATTTTTGCATGGACGAGGGGTTTGGCTCACAGAGCAAAA
>VTPD01000045.1 GCA_008638015.1 Pelagibacteraceae bacterium
AACCAGTGAATTCTTTGTTGAGTTAACCAAGCATCATAACACCAAGGATACCTAAATGGTTTGTAAACAATTTTTTCTTTTAACAATCCATGCTCTTCACAATAACTTTGGTTAATAATTGGTTTTGTTTCTTCGATCTTTGGGGCTACTGACATGACAAACACTCCTCATAATTTGCTGCTTCACCATTGGAAGCTGGTTGATTTTTAGACGCATTTGAAACTGTTTGATTAACAACTTCTGCACGCTGAATTGATTTCGATCTGCAGTAATACAAACTCTTCAATCCTTTTTTCCAAGCTTGGAAATGGACTTGATGAAGATCACGCTTGTGAACATCTGCAGGTAAAAATACGTTTAATGATTGTGCTTGAGAAATATACGGCGTTCTGTCTGCTGAATGATCAATTAACCATCTTTGGTCAATTTCAAAAGCAGTTTTAAACACATCTTTCTCATGATCACTTAAAAAATCTAAGTGCATAATAGAACCCTGGTTAGTTGTAATGGATGACCATACTTCGTCAGTATCTTTGCCATGCTTAGCCAATAATTCTTTCAAATATCTGTTTCTTACGTTAAATGAACCAGATAAAGTTTTATGCGTATAGCTATTAGCAGCTACTGGTTCAATTCCAGGAGATGCACCACCACAAATAATAGAAATAGAGGCTGTTGGTGCGATCGCAGTTTTATTTGAAAATCTTTCCATAATTCCATAATCAGCAGCATCAGGGCATGCGCCTCTTTCCTCTGCTAAAATTTTAGAAGATTCATTTACTTCTTTATCAATATGTTTGAACATTTTGTTATTCCAAACTTTTGCCATTACGGATTCAATTGGAATAGAATGTTTTTGTAAGAAAGAATGAAATCCCATTACACCAAGACCTACACTTCTTTCTCTCATTGCTGCATAAGTTGCATCTTTAAAAGATTCTGGAGCTCTTGTAATAAAATCAGTTAACACATTATCTAAAAATCTCATTACATCTTTGATCATTAATTTATCATCTTTCCACTCATCATAAGTTTCTAGATTTAATGAAGACAAACAACATACTGCAGTTCTATCTCTTCCAGCTTTATCAATTCCAGTTGGAAGTGTAATTTCACTACAAAGATTTGACGTCTTCACTGTTAAGCCTGCAAGTTTGTGATGTTGTGGGATCATTCTGTTTACCGTGTCAATGAACACAATGTATGGCTCACCTGTTTCTACTCTTGCAGTAAGTAATCTAATCCATAAATTTCTTGCTGAGATACGTGATTGCACAGTTCCATCATATGGACTTTTTAGTGCCCACTGCTCATCTGTTTCAACTGCTCGCATGAAAGCATCTGAAACTAAAACACCATGATGTAAATTTAAAGCTCTTCTATTTGGATCTCCACCTGTTGGTCTTCTCATTTCAATAAACTCTTCAATTTCAGGATGATCAATTGGCAAATAACAAGCAGCTGATCCACGTCGTAATGATCCTTGACTGATCGCAAGTGTTAAAGAATCCATCACTTTAATAAAAGGCATAATGCCAGAAGTTTTTCCTACTCTTCCAACTTGTTCTCCGATCGAACGTAAATTTCCCCAGTAACTTCCGATACCACCACCTTTTGCAGCAAGCCAAACATTCTCGCTCCATAGGTCTACAATTCCAGTTAAAGAATCAGATGCTTCATTTAAGAAACATGAAATAGGCAGTCCTCTTTCCGTTCCTGCATTCGACAAAACAGGAGTTGAAGGCATGAACCATAAATTACTTATGTAATTATAAATTCTCTGACCGTGTAAATTATCGTCTGCGTAAGTGCTTGCTACTCTTGCAAATAAATCTTGATAAGACTCACCTTCATTTAGATATCTGTCTGTTAAAGTTGCTTTTCCAAAGTTAGTTAATTTCGAATCTTTGCTTCGATCAATTCGAATGGTGATTCCTTTTTCATTTTGAAAAAGTTCCGTCTCATTTGTTAATGAAAATAGATCTGGACGCTTTAAATCCTGTAGATTCTCATTGGATTTCTTAATGATATCAGCACTATTGCTTTCAACAGCATTCTTTATTGCCAGAGCCAAATTTTCTTGCATAATCTCCCAATTATTAAATTTTTATGTAAAAACAACTATATGTTGTGGTTCAGAAACACTGATATACCATTAGTTATAGTTGATCAATAGAACATATATCGAACAAAACTAAAAATCCATAAGAAAGTTATGCGTGTGAAATAAATTACTATAAACATTGGAAAAAATTTTATGAACAATTTTTCAGTGCTTGTTAACCAAAATGGCTTCCGAGAATACGATGCCAGATGGTTATACCCCGATGATATTAACCTTGAAGGTATAAAACACCTAGGAATAGGTCTTGGAACTCAAATTGTAAGCCGAACAAAAGACAATCCAAGAGTCATTGTTGGCCATGACTACAGATCTTACAGTGAAGAAATTAAAAAATCATTAATTGATGGATTAATGCAGGCAGGATGTCTAGTTGAAGATGTCGGACTATCCCTATCACCAATGGTTTATTTTGCTCAATTTGAATTAAATGCAGATGCAGTTGCCATGGTAACTGCAAGTCATAATGAAAATGGCTGGACCGGTGTAAAAATGGGAATTGAAAAAGCCTTAACTCACGCTCCAGAAGAAATGGCTGAACTAAAAGATATTGTTCTTAATCAAAAATTTAAATTAGCAAAAGGTACTTATAAAAAAATTGAAGGTTTCAAAGAAGTTTATATTAACAATTTAATTGCTAAAAACAAAATTCAAAAAAAAATCAAAGCAGTGGTAGCTTGTGGAAATGGTACCGCTGGAATATTTGCTCCAGATATTTTGCGAGGTATAGGCTGTGATGTGATTGAGCTTGATTGCAATTTAGATTTTACTTTTCCTAAATACAATCCTAATCCAGAAGATTTAGAAATGCTTCATGCCATTGCAAAAGCTGTAAAAGAAAATAATGCAGATGTTGGCTTTGGTTTTGATGGTGATGGGGATAGAGTTGGGGTAATTGATAATCTAGGAGAAGAAATATTTTCAGATAAAATTGGATTATTAATTGCAAGAAATTTAGCTCCAAAACATAAAAATTGTAAATTTATTGTAGATGTAAAATCTACAGGATTATTTTCTCATGATACAATTTTAAAAGAAAATAATTGTGAAACTATTTATTGGAAAACAGGTCATTCGCATATCAAACGAAAAGTAAATAAAGAAAAAGCATTAGCTGGATTTGAAAAAAGTGGTCACTTCTTTTTTAATCAGCCTTTAGGTTATGGATATGATGATGGAATAAACTCTGCAATTCAAGTTTGTCACTTACTGGATAATCAAAATAAAAAAATGAATGAAATTATTAATGAACTTCCTAAAACTTATCAAACTCCAACTATGGCTCCTTTCTGCAAGGATGAAGAAAAATATAAAGTGGTAGAAGATTTAGTAAAACAAGTAGAAGAATTACAAAAGAATAACACTAAAGTTGATGGTCAATTAATAACAGATGTATTAACAGTAAATGGCGTTAGATTTTCTCTAGAAGATGGATCTTGGGGTCTTATAAGAGCATCATCAAATAAGCCCTCTTTAGTAGTGGTGACTGAAAGTCCAGCGTCAGATGAACGTAAGAAGAAGATCTTTGATTTTATTGATAATTTATTGCAAAAAACGGGTAAAATTGGCGAATACGACCAGAAAATCTAATAACCTTTAGTCCAATATCCATAGACACAACGCGTTCCATTCCGAGAGCAATCATAAGTATCATGAAGTACTCCATCTTTTACGACCGTAATATGTTTCGAGCAGGAAACGATTAACGTACCACTTGGTAATTCATCTTTTTTCAAATGCACTTTGCAACCCTGGCCAACAAACATCGTAGGTGTCCATTTCCATCCTAATTGTTCTAAATATTTTTTAACAACCACTCTATGTGTTCCAGTTCTTGGAGTGTCATTTTTTTGCTTTAAGCTTCTAGCTAATTTTGTTTTTGAATTTAATCTAAAAGCTTCATTCGCTTTATATAGATCTTCATATACCTCTTCATAGTTAATCCCTGTTGCAATAGCGATAGAACGAACGACACAATCCCCTGCTTTTCCTTTAAAGCCAGCTGCAGCTCTACCACCGTCATCAATCTTTAATTCTAAGTTGCTACTTGAAAATAATTTTTTAAAAAACATCATATTGTATTTGTGCTGGATAATTTTGATCTTTAAGAGTTTCTAATAATACTGCAAGACTATTAGTTACATCATGCTTCATTTCACTTGGAGCATTAATAATAAAAAAACCAGTTCCTTGCATTCGCAGAAAAGAATTTTGCAGTTCAATTTTAATGTGAGTTGTATTTTTTATTTTTAAACTAAGCATGTTATGAATAAAAGCATTTGTCTTTTCTGCATCTAACACTGGGTACCACACCATATAACAAACATCTGAAAACTGACTTGTGTTGTGCTTAATAAGTTTGGTAACTTTTTCATATTCATCTTTCACTTCATAGCTTGGGTCAATTAAAACTAGCCTACTTCCTTTATAAGAACTAATAGTGGCATTTAAAGTCGAATAAGCATCTTTTTTTTCAACTATAATTCTAGAATCATTGGCAAAATTTTTTTGTAAAATTTCAAATTCATTATTGTGTAACTCTGATAAATATATTTTATCTTCTCTATCTAATACTAAAGAAGATAATAAGCAGGACCCTGGATAAATATTGATAGAATGTTTATTTTTTTCTGAATTAACTTTTTTAACTAAATCTACATATTGATTAACAATCTGATCTGAAATGTTGGCATTTAATACTTTAATAATTCCATTTAAGTATTCTTTATTTTTTTGCATAAACTTATCTTCGAAAAAATAAGTTCCAGCGGCAGCAAAGGGATCAATAAAAGCGAAAGGTTTATTTTGTTTTAATTTAACTAATAAATAAACCAATAAACAATGCTTAAATACATCAGCGAAGTTGCCAGCATGAAATCCGTGCCTATAACTCAACATTTAGATAATTTTTTTAAGTTTGGTCAAAATTTTAGCCAACTCATTTTTCGTGTAGGGCTTTCCTTTAATAACCCAAATCGATAATGGCCAAGTCGGATCTTTTTTATGCCTTGGAACAATATGAATATGTAATTGAGGTACAATATTACCTACTTTTTCTACATTTAGATTATTACATCTAAAATGCTTCTTCATCATCTTACTGCAGTATTGAATTTCATCTAGCAGCTGAATTTGATCTTTTTTATTGAGATCTAAAATCTGACATGCGCCTTTTCTTTTTGGTATCAGCATAATCCAAGGAAACTTGGAATTATCTTGTAATCTTACCTGGCATAATTTTAAATCAGTAACGTAATGAGTGGTTTTCTCAAATTTTTTATGTATTTTGAACATATCAGCTAAATTACATAACTATTTTATAATGGATTTAAAGAAAATTAATCAGAAAATTAAAAGCTTTGTAAAAGCTAGGGATTGGGATCAATTCCATTCCCCCAAAAATCTTTCTATGGCTCTATCCGTAGAAGCTTCTGAATTAGTTGAGATTTTTCAATGGTTAAAAGAATCTGATCTTAAACAAGTAGATAAAGAAAAAGTAGCCGATGAAATAGCAGATATTTTTTTCTATTTAATTCGAATTTCTCAAAAAATGAATATTGATATTGAAAAAAGCTTT
>VTPD01000046.1 GCA_008638015.1 Pelagibacteraceae bacterium
AAAACGTTAAGCTTTCAAAGAATGACAAAAGAATCGACAGAAACAGTAGGAGCAGCTGCGGCGAGAATTTCTCGATACGAAGGAATGGAAGCGCATGCTAGAACTGGTGATGTGCGATTGAAAAAATACGGTTTTAACGTTGAATGAAAGCACTAGTTTATACTGGTAAAGAAACTTTAGTTTATAGACAAGAACCTGTTCCCCCCGTTGATGATCAATCAGCATTAGTAAAAGTTAATGCTTGCGGAATTTGTGGTTCAGATATGCATGCATATCACGGTAAAGATTCAAGACGTGAAGCTCCTTTAATTTTTGGTCATGAAGTGAGCGGAACTATTGAATCTGGAGACTCAAAAGGAAAAAAAGTTATTTTAAATCCACTCATTACTTGTGGAGAATGTGTATTTTGCAAATTAGGCAGAGAGCATCTTTGTCCATCAAGAACCATGATTGGAATGAAAACACCAGTAGAAAGATCAGGTGGATTTGCAGAGTATGTTTCTATTCCTAAAAAAAATATGTTCGATTTGCCAGATCAACTCGATACTAAGTATGCATCATTATCAGAACCAGCAGCAGTTGCGTATCATGCTATTGAAGTTGTAAAGAATAATTATTTTAGAAAACCTAATGAATCTAAAATTTTAATTATGGGTGGAGGAGCTATCGGATTATTATGTGCTTTATTTTTAACCAAGGTAGAAAACTGCAAGGATGTTACAGTAACAGATATTAATCCAAAACGATTAAAAAAATGCGAAGAGTCATGTTCAGCACAAACATTGTTACCTAGTGACAAAACTATTCTAGAAAATAGTTTTGATGTTGTTATTGATTGTGTGGGACTCGAAATAACAAGAAGGCAATCGATTCATATTATTCAGCCAGGTGGCTTAATTGTGCATATTGGACTTTCTGAAGATGCTGGAAGTTTTGATTTTAGAAAAATGACCTTACAAGAAATTAATGTCATTGGAACTTACTGCTACACCAACCAGGACTTTACAAATACAATTGATATTTTAAAGAATAAAAAATTGGGTGATTTAAATTGGATGGAATTTAGGTCTTTAAAAGATGGTGCCAAAGCGTTCCAAGAAATCCATGATGGAACATGCATATCACCTAAAATTGTTTTAATTCCTGAATAAATTGAGCTTTTAAAGCGCTACAATGGCTGCAGCAATGGAAGCTAATCGCGCTTCAACATCATCTGCTCTACTAGTAATAACCACAGGTACTTTTCCACCTACCACCACACCAGCAGCACAGGCTCCCATAAAATAAATTAGCATTTTTACCAATGCGTTTCCGGTTTCGATGTTAGGAACTAATAGAATATCTGCTTTGCCAGCAACTGCATTTTTAATGCCTTTAATTTCAGCTGCTTTTTCAGAAATAGCATTATCAAATGCTAGTGGACCAAAAATTTCAGCATTAATATTTTCTGCTTTTGCTTTCAAAGTAATTTGATTTGCTTCCATTGAACTTGGCATGCTTTCTAAAATTTCTTCTGTGGCAGATAAAATGGCTACCTTTGGTTTTGCAATATCAATGCTATTGGCAAAAGCTATAGCATTTTTTAGGATATGCATTTTTGTTTCAATCTTAGGCAAGACATTAAGTGCACCATCCGTAATAATAAGGGGAGCATCATTTTCTTCAGACGTCATATGCCAAATATGACTTAATCTTTTTTTTCCAATAAGCTCTAAATCTCTTTTCAAGACTGCTTTCATTAAAATATCAGTATGAATATGACCTTTAATAAGAATTTGAACTTTACCTTCACTTGCTAATTTAGCAGCAACTAATGCTGTGCTATTTTCATCTGGCTCATGAATAATGCTGAATGAAGAAATGTCCCAATTTGCTTTTTTAGCATGCTCTATAATTTTATTTTCATCACCAATAAAAATAGGATCAATTAATTTTAGCTCAACAGCTTTTTGAACAGAATGTATAGCTAATGCATTACCAGCATTAACAATTGCTGCTTTTTTTGTTCCTTTATTTTTTGCTTTGGTAATAAGATTATTGGGACAAATAATTTTTTTGTTTGTAAGTTTCATTACAATATTAGATTTTAATATTTAACCCTACGTCCTTAGCTGTTTTATGCAATTCCTCTAAAATTTTAGGATCAACTACAACTCCAGTTTTCATGTTTGTATCTTTAATATTTTTTTTATTTTCACCTGGATAAAACACATTTTCTACACCTTGTTTCTTTGGAAGCTTTTTTATAATGGAAATATTTTCTTTAATTCTTTTATTATAATTTTTTCCTAAAAATAAATCTGCTTTAAAACCTATAAACATATGACCAACATTTTGTGGGCCAGTTAAATCATTATAAGGATCCTTAACTCTTCCTGCATGATTAGCACCCGTCATTACACCTGAAATAATATCTATCATCCAAGCTAAACCGGAACCTTTGTAAGTTGCCATTGGAGCAATCATTCCTCCTGTTAAAGCTTTGACTGGATCTATAGTGGGATTACCATCTTTATCAAAGGCCATTCCGGGCTCTAATTGCTTTCCTACTTTCAGAGCGTATTGTAATTTACCTCTGTTTGTAGAGGAGGTGGACATATCTAATACAAATGGCTTGCCTTTAATATGCGTTGGACAGGCAAAACAAATAGGATTGGTTCCAAATAGTGGCTTGATAGTTCCGTGTGGAGGAATGAATGGAGGTGCATTAGTATAACACCAGACCATTAGGCCTGCTTTAGCTGCTTTTTCTGCAAATAAGCCTGACATACCGTAGTGTCCACTATTTTTTACTCCGACTAATACAATTCCATTTTTTTTTGTATTTTGGATTAGTAAATCGGTAGCCATATCCGCAGCAACCATTCCAATGCTGTTATCAGCATCTAAATGAAACACATTCGAGCTAATTTTTTTTATTTTTATTTTTGGTTTTGCTTTAATTAATTTTTTTTTTAATCTCATGCAGTACATAGAAACTCTAGCTAAGCCATGAGTATTGACCCCACTAAAATCTGCATCAACAAGATATTTTGCAGAAATAGCAGCATGCTTTTTAGATAATTTGTAACCTACAAAAATTTTTTCAACGTATTTTAATAAGTTTGAATATTTTAATTTCATAAACTAAAAAATTTCATTACAGAATTTGCAATCATTGAGCTAACTCTTTTGTTTGCCTGTTCAGACAAACCAGAAATATGAGGAGTGCATATCAGGTTAGGTATATCTTTAAATTTGTTTGCATTTTCTTTTGTTAAAGGTTCTTGATTAAATACATCTAATGCAGCTCCACCCAAGTGATGTGATTTTAAATTTTCAATAACAGCATTTTCATCAACTACTTCGCCTCGAGATGTATTGATTAAAATGGAACCTTTTTTCATTAATTGTATTTTGTCTTTATTAATTAAGTTTTTTGTATCTGCATTTAATGGAATATGTAAGGTAATTATATCACTTTGAGTAAAAATTTCTTCCAAAGATTTCATTTGTATGTAGGAAAATTCAGAGCTGTTTTCTTTTATTAAAGGATCGTAACTAATAATATTCATATCAAAACTTTTAGCTCTAGTTGCCACAGCCCTTCCAATACTTCCCAACCCAATAATTCCTAGTGTTTGATTATAAAGTTCTAGGCCATGCATGAATTTATTTCTTGGCCAATCGCCAGCAATAACCGATTCTGTGGCATTAAATACTTTTCGCGATAAGATCAACATGCAAGATATTACATATTCGGCTACGGATACCGTATTTGCTCCTGTTGCAGGAATAATTGTAATATTTTTTTTCTTACATAGTTCTACATTAATATTATTTAGACCTACACCAAGGCGGCCAATTACTTTTAATTGCTTAGAGGCTGCTAAAATAGTTTCGTTAACTAAAGTATTATTCCTTACGATTAAAGCATCCATCTCAGGTATTAATTCAATAATTTTTTTTTCATTATTAAATAAATTAGGATCGTAAATAGTTGTGAACATTGATTGAAGTTTTTGTACTTCTTGTTCATCCATGATTTCTGTAATTAACAGTTTTTTCATGAAGTAGTTTAGATGGAGTTAATTATATAGAGCGTATTATGCGCTACGATAAAGTTTTGTAATAACAAATTCTTTATGTCCCAAAGCTTCTGCACAAGTAATTCGGCCATTAGCAACTCTCATTGTTTCTTTAATAAGAGCGTCACCAGCTTCATTCATGTTCATTTCTCTTCGTAAAATTGCAGATACATCTAAATCAATGTGCTCACTCATTGTTCTAGCTGTTAATGGATTAGCAGTTAATTTTATGACAGGCTCAATTGGATTTCCAATAATATTTCCTTGTCCTGTAGGGAATAAGTGAACGACGAAACCAGCAGCAGCTTGTAACGTTACACATTCTGCAGCAGCAGACGATGTATCCATGAAGTATAACCCTCCGCCTTTAGACGGTTCTTCTGCAGGCTCTAGTACATCAATATATTTAATTGTTTTTCCAATTTTTTGCATGTTTCCAAATGCCTTCTCTTCAATTGTAGTTAGGCCACCTGCAATATTTCCTGCAGTAGGTTGACTTTCAGAAAGGTCATTCGTTTTATTTGCTAAAATAAAGTCGTTGTATTCATTCCATGTCTTCATGAATTTTTTTCCAACTTCAGGTGATTTTGCTCTAGCTTCACAAACAGTTTCAGCTCCTGTGATTTCAGATGTTTCTCCAAAACACATATGAACATTTTTACTGTCTAATTTGTCGAACATATTTCCAACAGTTGGGCATGAAGCTAATCCAGATGTAGTATCTGACTCACCGCATTTTGTTGAAATCCATAAATCACTAATAGGGCATTCTTCTCTAGTTTTTTCGCTAGCCCATTGTAAAAATTCTTTAGCTTTTCTTGAGGCTTTCATTGTAGTTTCGATATCACCATGACGCTCAATATAAAAACCTTCAACTGGTTTTCCTGTTTTTGCAATTTCATCAACTACTCTTTGAGTCCACTTAGGCTCAATTCCAATCACAACTACCGCTGCAACGTTTGGATTTTTTCCTGTGCCAATGATCGTTCTAAAAAAAAGTTCTAAATCTGCTCCAAACTGAAGTCTTCCATAAGAGTGTGGAATTGCAACAGTGCCTTTAATATTGTTTGCTACTGCTTCAGCGCATGCATTCGAAATGTCATCCACTGGAAGGATGATAACGTGATTTCTAATTCCTACTCTATTGTTTTCTCTTCTATACCCGTGAAATGTTTCTGGAAGTGCCATAATTATTTTTTTACCATTTTTTTGTTTTTACATTGTGAACATGAACGTGGTCACCTTTTTTAATATCTTGTACTACTTTGCCGATATCATATCCGTACTTAATAATTGTATCGCCAGTTTTAAAATCTTGTAATGCAATTTTGTGACCCAAAGGAATAGATGTATTAGCTTTTATTTTGATAGTGCTATCATCTTCCATAACCCATCCAGTACATTCGTGATTTTCAGGTGTTTTTTCAACAACAACAACACCAACATTGTCTTGTTTATCGTGAACTATAAAATCAGTAGTGTTTGACATGGGAGGCATATTTAATTTACTATAATTGACATGTCAAATAAAAA
>VTPD01000016.1 GCA_008638015.1 Pelagibacteraceae bacterium
CATTTAACGCTGGCTACATGTCTAACTATCAGTGGAGGGGTGAAGACCAAAATTCAGGTGATGGAACGCCTATGGCTGGAATGGATGTATCTCTTCCGCTTAATATCTATGTAGGAACATGGACAGCTTCTGCTGATTGGGCTAACGGGCAAGAGGTTGATTTTTATGGAGGAATTGCTCCGTCCTTTGGTGATGTAAGTTTTGATCTTGGTTATATTTCTTATTACTATCAAGGTGGAAACGATGGAACAAACTTTGGAGAATTTTATATTGGAGCTAGTTATGCACCAGAAGGTAAACCCTACTCCTTTGGATTAAAGTATGCAGAAAGCGATACAAAAGGTGGTGATAATACTGCTGCAAATGGTTCTTATAGCGAAATATCTGCAAGCTACGATTTTATATCTTTAACGTATGGTGATTATGAAAAATCTAGAGAATATTATACCGTAGCAGTAACTAAAGAATATTCAGGAATTGAATTTAGCCTGGCTTATACAGATGCTGACTGGGATGCTGGCAAATCTGCTGCAACCAATGGAAAAGATGAATTTTTAGTTCTATCGTTATCAAAATCGTTCTAATCGTTTATTGCTCTCCCAAAAAAACCCTAGACTTAAAATCTAGGGTTTTTTTTTACCATATTTAAATATAAAATAGTTTGTATGACATGGTATCTTCTTGGATTATTGTTGTGCGTCATCATTCGATGCTTATTTGCTCCCCCTTACAAAAATGAATTAGAACGATATGAAGACAAGCATAATTGGACTTCCTTAGGCGGTTGTTGAATTTATTGTTTCGTTATTAAATAATAAAACCTGTACAGATAAAACATATAATGAAACTAAACGAAAAACGAATTGAACAAAGACTAAGTAAACTTTCTGAATTTACTATTCCTGGCAGTCCATGGACAAGAAGAGCATTTACAGAACCATATGCTCGCGCCAGAGATTGGTTAGAGCATGAAATGACAATAGCTGGTCTAACGACGAGAATAGATCATGGGGGAAATCTCATTGGTACTTTGCCTGGAACTAATCATGCGCTTGGTAGTTTGGCGAGTGGTAGTCATATTGATACCGTGGTTGATGGAGGAAGATATGATGGAATATTAGGAGTGGTTGCTGCACTTGAAACTGCACAATCCATGAAAGAAAATAATTATCAACCGCATCATAATATTGAAGTCATTGATTTTTTATCAGAGGAACCAAGTGATTATGGAATTTCTTGTATTGGAAGCCGTGCTATGTCCGGTAACCTTTCATCTGATCATTTACAATACACGAATGCTTCAGGAGAAAAACTTCACGAAGCCATAAGACGAGCGGGAGGTACGCCTGAAAAGATTCAAAATGCTTGCCGGAGTAAAAATGAATTAGCAGGTTTTGTCGAACTACATATCGAGCAAGGCCGAGTTCTTGAGTCTAATACAAAAAAGATTGGTGTTGTTACTAATATTGTTGGCATTAAACGTTTTGAAATGATTATCACGGGTCGCTCGGATCATTCAGGTACAACACCCATGAATCTAAGACAAGACGCACTGGTTGGAGCATCAAAAATTATCGAAAGAGTCAATACACAAGCAAAAGAATATCAGACTACAAATGGATACTTAGTGGCAACCATTGGTGCGATTCATGTTCGACCCAATGCTGTGAATGCGGTACCAGGAGAAGTGCGATTAACACTAGAAGTGCGAAGTGATAAACAAGATTGGTTAGATCATTTTCCAGAACAATTAATTACCTTTGCTACAAAAGCTTGTGAAACAGAACGTTTGCAAATTAAGTCTCGTCAACTTAGCTACATGCACCTAACAGACTGTGCAGATCTAGTTATTCAGACCATAACTCGTTCAGCTAATACTCTTGATTTAAGCTCGATGACTATGCCAAGTGGTGCTGGCCATGACTCAGTTTTTATGGCGCAACTCTGTCCAACGGGAATGCTTTTTATTCCTTGTTTAGACGGTCGAAGTCATTGTCCAGAGGAAAGTATCACTATGGAAGATGCTATCAATGGAGCTAATGTCTTAGCTCAATCCATATTATCATTGGACCAAAGAGTAGAAAAATAGACTACGTTGTAACTTTTAATTATTAGCTAAAAGAGTTTCGGATAACGTTGCCCAGTAATGAGCGCCGATCGGTAACAACTTATCATTAAAATTATAATGAACACTGTGAAGGTTTTCGGAGTCCTCTCCATTTCCCAACCAAATATAAGCGCCAGGTCTTTCTTGTAGCATATAAGAAAAATCCTCAGATCCCATACTTGGCGTTTGATCTGTTAAAATTTTTTCTTTGCCAAAGGTACTTTCAAAAACATTAGATGCTACTTCTGCTTTTTCTGGATTGTTTACAGTTGGTGGATAGCCAGGTCTTATTTCCATTTCTACCGTGCAATCGTGAATAGCTGCAGCGTCCGATGCAACTTTTTTTATTTGCTTTAACATTCGGTCTCTTGTTTCATTGTTCGTCGTTCTGCAAGTACCACCGATGGTAATCACATCTGGAATCACATTAAAAGCAGATCCGCCTTCAATTTTAGTTAAAGAGATAACGGTATGATCAAAAGGATCTAACTGACGAGAAATAATTGTTTGTAAACTAGTAATAACCAAACCCGCAGCCACCATTGGATCATGATTGTGGTGTGGTTGAGCAGCATGTCCGCCTCTACCTGTAATTTTTAAAATAAAAATATCTCCACCTGCTTGAACTAAACCTTTATGAGACACTAAATGACCAACAGGCAAACCTGGCCAATTGTGAATACCCCAGACACTATCAATTTTAAATTTTTTAAATAAACCATCATCAATCATGGCTTTCGCACCTGCATTCCCGCCTTCTTCGGCAGGTTGAAAAATACAATACACCGTTCCGTAAAAATTTCTTGTCTTTGCTAAGTAATGAGCTGCACCTAGTAACATCGTGGTATGTCCATCATGTCCACATGCATGCATTCTTCCTTCATTTCTTGATGAGTATGGAAGGTTTGTTTTTTCTGTCATGGGTAAAGCATCAATGTCCGCTCGAATTCCAACAGATTTATTGCTGGCTCCTTTATCTTTTCCGTGAATAACCCCAACCAAACCAGTGCCACCTAAACCTCGGTGCACTTCAATACCAAAGGACTCTAATTTTTTTGCAATAAAGTCAGATGTTTCCTTTTCTTCAAAAGCAATTTCTGGATGTTGATGAATATGATGTCTCCATTGTTCCATTTCTGGAATTAACAATTCTATTTCTTTTTTAATGGTCATGGATTAGAGATGTAATCAACCTAAGTATAAGATTCAATTGAATTTTTTTATGAGTGAAAAAAATATAACCATTTTTGGTGAAAAAAATCAGTCTATACCCCTCATTCTAGACTCGCCTCACAGCGGAACAACCTACCCTGAAGACTTCAATCATCAAGCAGACTTTATGAAATTACGCCAAGCAGAAGATACTTATGTGGATGAATTATTTGATTTTGAAAATGGAGAAAAACTAGGTGCAGCAATGTTGCGAGCAGAATTTCCAAGATCTTATATCGATACGAATAGATCAGAAAAAGATTTTTCTCCAGAAGACCTCTTAGAAGATACAAATCATGTTTGTGATATTCAGTTTGCACCGAGTGTAAAAAGTAAATTAGGGATTGGTTTAATTTGGTTGCGTGTTCCTCCAGATGGAGAACCTATGTATGCATCCAAAATTCATCCAGATACTTTAATGCACCGAGTAAATCAGTATCACCGACCTTATCATCAAGCTTTACAAAGAATTATGAACCAAACCTATAATCGCTTTGGAAAATTTTATCATATCAATTGTCACTCGATGCAAAACCATGCCTCTGCAATGTCTGAACAACCAAAAGGCACCGTTCGACCTGATTTTGTGATTGGAGATCGCGATGGAACAACTTCAGAAAAAGATTTCCGTGATGTTATTGTCAGCTGCTTAAAACATTTACGCTATGACGTAACCGTCAATGATCCCTATAAAGGTGTGGAGTTAGTAGCGGCTTATAGCAATCCATCATTGCATAAAAATTCTATTCAAGTGGAGATTAACCGTAAATTATACATGGACGAAGTGACAAGAGAAAAAAATGATGGTTTTGATACAGTAAAAAAAAACTTGAAGATCGTATTACAAGAAGTAAAAAATTGGATTAGCAAAAAACAAGGAGAATAAACATGGCGGATAGTAGATTAGATTATGCAAACGAATACCCAGTAGAAATTACAGGACCTGATATTTCTCCTTATAAAAAAGGGAATACAGGAATTGATTATATTCACACGTTTGACTCTAAAAAACCTGGACCGCATGTGCTTGTCAGTGCCGTTGTTCATGGTAACGAACCCTGTGGAGCCATTGCTATCGATTGGTTTATGAAACAAAGTCACCGACCAATCCAAGGAAAGTTGTCCTTAGCATTTATGAATGTTGAAGCCTATTTAGCTTTTGATCCAAAAAATCCCAATCGAACAAGATGGGTGGAAGAAGATTTTAATAGACTGTGGGGTCCTGGTGTCTTGCAAGATTCAAGTAGAAAAAAAACTTGTGAATTTGTAAGAGCCAATGAAGTACTGCCAATTGTAGCAGAGGCAGATTTACTATTAGATATTCACTCCATGCAAAAACCTTGTGTACCTTTAATGATGGCTGGTATGGTGGACAAAGGTAGAGAGCTTGCAAAAGCAGTTGGCATGAACATGTCCACGATTACCGATTCTGGACACAAAGAAGGAATGCGAATGCGAGATTTTAATGGTTTTTCTGATCCATCCAGTAAAAAAAATGCACTACTCGTAGAATGTGGTCAGCACTGGGAAAAATCTTCTGAAGAAATAGCAATCGAGACTTTCATTAGATTTATCAGGCATTCTGGCATTATGCAGCCAGATTTTGGTTTGGAATATTTAAGCCAATCCAAAAATAAAGAGCAGATGCGATTTTTTAAAGTTGGAATGGCAGTCACCATTAAGACAGATAAATTTGTATTTAGCAAAGACTGGCAAGGATTTGATCATCTAGCAAAAGGAACGTTAATTGGAAATGATGGTGATGAACCTATTCTTGCTCCTTACGAACCAACGGTATTAATCATGCCAACAAAAAGATTATTTCCAGGTCTCACTGCAGTTCGTTTAGCTCATCCTCTTTAATCGTTCAGATGACAAGCTGAGAAATGATTGGGAGCTATTTCTTTGAATAAAGGTTTTTCGACTTTGCATTTTTCGGTTGCAAATTTACAGCGTGGATGAAAATAACATCCGCTGGGTGGATTTAAGGGTGATGGTATTTCACCTTTGATCGGTTCATATATTTTTCTTGTTGTATCTAATGTTGGAACTCCACCTAATAATGCTTTGGTATATGGATGGTTCGTCTGATGAATGATTTCATTGGTGCTTGCAATTTCTACTACTTGTCCTAAATACATCACAACAATACGATCTGCGATATGCTCGATCACCCCCATATCATGACTAATAAAAAGATAGGTCAAATTCATATTTTTTCTTAAATCTAAAAAAAGATTAATAATTTGTGCTTGAATTGAAACGTCTAGTGCCGCAACTGATTCATCGCACACTACAATTTCTGGCGAAACAGCAAGCGCTCTTGCGATTCCTACTCTTTGTCTTTGTCCTCCAGAAAATTGATGAGGATATCGATTCATTGCATCTGTATTTAGTCCTACCTTATTTAATATCTCAGCAACGAAACTTTTTTTATCTTTATTGGAAATGATTTGATGATGAATAGGTGCTTCAGAAATAATATCTACAACTTTTTTTCTAGGATTAAGAGAGGAGAATGGATCTTGAAAAATCATTTGTATCTTAAGATCAATCGCATGATCTTGTTGATACTTATCATTAACATACCCAACATAATGCTTTTCTTTAAAAGCTATACTGCCTTTCGTAAGAGGCATAATCCCAGCAATCATTCTTCCTAAAGTAGATTTGCCACAACCAGACTCGCCTACTACTCCAACTACTTCTCCTGACTGAATATTAAATGAAACATCATCAACAGCATGCACCACTTCTTCCTTGTAAGAGCCACCAAAATAATTAACAAATTTTGCAGTCTTATCTAAAGACTTTACAAATTTTTTCGTAACTTGTTTTACTTCCAGAATATGTTTCATGTTTGCTTACCTATATTCAAACAACGTAAAAAACGCCCATCCGCATACTGTGTTTCTAAAGGTTGTTCTTGTTTGCACTGCTCGGATCGCAAATAACAACGCTCCTCAAAGGCACAGCCTTTGGGAAGGGAAAACATAGAAGGAACCATTCCGTCAATTTGATGAAGTTTTTCGCCCTTTTTATTCTTACTCGGAACACTTTTGATCAACCCTTGTGTGTAAGGATGGAGTGGTTGATTAATGATTTTATCAGTTGTTCCTTGTTCGATGATGCGTCCTGCATACATCACAGAAATACGATCGGTAATTCCAGCAACAACAGCAAGGTCATGCGTGACCCATAATAACGCGGTTCCAGATTCTTTACACAATTTTTGCATTTCAAAAATAACTTGTCCCTGAATCGTAACATCCAATGCAGTCGTTGGCTCATCGGCAATAATTAAATCAGGTTTATTTAGTAAAGCGATAGCAATGGAAACACGTTGTCTCATTCCTCCCGAAAATTGGTGTGGGTAAGCTTTCATTCTTTCATCAGGAGAAGAAATACCAACCAGACCTAATGCATCTCTACAGGTATTGTAGGCGTCTTGTTGAGAAATAGTTTTGTTATGGGCTTTAATAGTTTCAATCATTTGTGTCTCAATACGTAACACTGGATTTAACGTCATCATTGGATCTTGGAAAATCATTGCAATTCTATTTCCTCGAATATCCTGCATTTGTTTTGCAGATATTTTTTGTAAATCTAAATCTTTAAATTTTATATTTCCAGATACTATTTTTCCTGGTGAATCAATTAATCCTAAAATAGAAAAACCAGTAATCGTTTTTCCCGATCCAGACTCTCCTACTAGGCCAACAATTTCACCTGGATTAATATGAAAACTAATGTCGTCCACAGCTTTGACAACACCTTCTTTTGTAAAAAAGTAAGTTTTTAAATTTTCAACTTCTAAAATTGGTTTCATGCTTTATCGTTTTAATCTAGGGTTAAACATATCGCGCAACTGATCCCCTACTAAATTAATAGAGACAATTGTAATCAGTAAAGCAATACCTGGAAAAATACTTATCCAGTAATCACCTGTATGAACATATTCAAAACCATTTCCTATCAACAAACCTAACGATGGTTCTGTTTGTGGTAGACCCAAACCAAGAAAGCTTAAGGTTGCCTCTAAAGAAATAGCATGAGCCGTTTGTAACGTTCCAACAACAATTAAAGGAGGGATGCAATTAGGAAGTATGTGATTGAGCATAATACGTAAATTACCCAAAGATAAACATCTTGCTGCATCTACATATTCTTTTCTGCTCTCAACTAAAGCAGAAGCTCTAGCTGTTCTTGCGTAGTAAGCCCACTGTACTAGGACGAGTGCAAAAATAGTTTTCTCTACCCCTTTACCGAAGGCCGCTAGAATAATGAGCGCGACTAGAATGGAGGGAAAGCTTAATTGAATATCTACAATTCGCATGATTAAAGTTTCATATCTTCCACCAAAATATGCGGCTGAAATGCCAAAAAAAGCACCGACTATTAAAGCAAAAATCCCTGATAAAACGCCAACACTTAAGCTAATTCGCAGTCCGTAAAAAATTGCAGATAACATATCTCTACCCGCACCATCCGTTCCCAGCCAGTATACATTACCAGAAAAATCTTCCTCTAATGGTGGAAGTCTACTGTTCATGATGGTCACTGTTGCTAAATCATATGGATCGGTTGGCGATATAACAGACGCGAAAACGGCAACAAAAAGAATAATACTAAAACAGACTAAAGCAACAACTGCAATTTTATTTTCTGAAAACTCACTCCAGATTTTTGCTAATAATTCGTATTTATTATTTTGTGTCATTCGCTAGATCCTTTTATTCGTACCCTTGGATCTAAAAAACTATACAGGATATCTACAATTAAATTTAAAAAAACAAAGAACGCTACAATAATAATGAGATAAGCAACAATCACCGGTCTATCTAAATTATAAACAGAATCGATAATTAATTTTCCTGCTCCTGGCCATGCAAAAACTGTTTCGGTAACTGTAGAAAAAGCAACTAAAGATCCAAACTCCAGACCAATAACAGTAACAACAGGGATTAAAATATTTTTTAATAAATGAACATTAATTACTCTTGAATGAGAAAGACCTTTCGCTCTTGCAAATTTAATATAATCTTGCAGGATTACTTCTCTAGTTCCAGCTCTCGTTAAACGTAATACGGAAGAAAGTTTAAACAGAGCAAGGTTTAAAGCTGGTAAAAAAATATGCGATAAACCATTTAAGGTAAATAAAGAACTTTCAATTCCTAAAAACGTTCCAAGCTCTCCTCTGCCAGTGGATGGAAGCCAATCTAACTTTACAGCAAAAAGCATAATTAACATAATACCAACCCAGAACGTTGGCATAGAAAATCCTAAAATAGATCCAGACATAATAATTTTACTAGATTTTCTTTCTGGATATAGTCCAGCATAAACTCCTAAAGGCAAAGCAATCACTAAAGAGATAAATAAAGAAAAAACTGCAAGCTCTATGGTTGCGGGAAATCTTTCTAAAATGAGTGGCAGTGCTGGAATCCCTTGCACAAAGGAACGCCCAAAATCACCACTTGCAACATTTTTTAAAAAAAACCAATACTGTTCTAGAACAGGTCTATCAAAACCAAATTCCTTAATGACTCTTTCAATTTCTGCAGGTTCTGATTCTGGGCTGATCATCATATAAATCGGATCGCCAATCAAATTGACACCGCAGAAAACAATTAAAGACATGACAAATAGAACTACGAAACTTTGTAAAGTCCGCTGTAGTATATAAACTGTCATGTGTACCTAGGTTGACTTTAGTTGTACTTAATAAAAATCCAGGAAATACATTCCTGGATTTTTATGTTTTGTTATTTTTAAAGTTGTTAGGTTCTATTTTTTTTGAAAACCTGCAACTACAGTATATTCGTCTGTTCGAGGTAAATAAGAGTAACCAGCTTTAGCACCCCATGTATTCACCTGATAATGAATAGGAATAATACCGTAATTTTTTCCCACAGCTAATTCGGTAGCTTCTGCAAGGATTTTTCCTCGAGCAGGAGAATCAACTGTAGCTAATGCTTTATCAATTAAAGCATCCACTTTAGGATCCGAGTGTCTTCCACGGTTAGCTCCGCCCATACCTTTTTCTTTATTATGAGTTGCTAATAAAGATTTTAATGGTGAAGAAGCTTCTCCCGATCCAGCTCCCCATCCAAGTACCATCATACTAAATTCCGGAGTCTTGTCTGGACCACCAGCGGACGCTCGTTTGAAATAAACAGCTTTTGGCATAGTTTCAATCTTACATTTGATACCAATTTTAGAAAGCATTTGTCCTAATGCTTCTGCAATTTTTGCATCATTAATGTAACGATCATTGGGACCATGAATAGTTAATTCAAATCCTTTTCCATACCCAGCTTCTTTCATCAATTGTTTTGCAGTTTTAATATCATATGGATCTGGTTTCATATTTTCTGAAACGCCATGAAATCCTTTTGGCAATAATTGGCCAGCAGGAATAGCAAGACCTTCCATCACTTTTGCAACCATCGCGTCACGATTAATAGCAAGAGAAATTGCTTTTCTCACTCTTACATCCATCAGCGGATTTTTAATATCTCCTCCACCAATTGCTCTTACATGCGGAGACTTTTCTCTGAATTGATCGATATGCAGATAAATAACTCTATTCGACGGTCCGCTGCTAAGCTGAACTTTTTTATTTTTTTTCAACTTTTTCACATCCACTGGAGGAACACCATCAATCAGATCTACATCGCCTGAAAGCAAAGCTGCTACTCTAGCTGGTCCTGATTTAATAGGTTTGATTTCAACAGTGTCGTATTCAGGTTTTTTTCCAAAATAATCACTGTTTTTTTCTAAAACTATTTTATCACCTTTGACATATTGCTTAAATTTGTAAGGACCTGTTCCAATAGCTGCTTTTCCACTATTGTAATCTTCTGTTGTTGCATTCTCTCCATGCTTTTTAGAAATAATTTTAACAACACTAAGATCATTAGCCATTAAAGGATAAGGTTTTTCTGTTTTTACATGAACAGTATAGTCGTCAATTTTAACAAAAGTTTTTCCTTTTAAGTAAATGCCAAAACTAGCTGGAGATTTTGGAACATTGGGAGCTCTTGTCGCTGTGAAAATAACATCATCAGCAGTAAATTTACTTCCATCATGCCATTTAACGTCATTTCTTAATTTGAATTCCCACGTCGTGTCATTAATGGGTTTCCAAGAAGTGGCTAGATCAGGAATAGTTTGCTGATTTTCATCTTGTCCAACTAACATGGAAAAAATGTTAGTAGAAAACATATTGTTAGGTCCAACATTGTGATAATGCGGATCTATTGAACTAGGTTCTCCCGCAACACCTATTTTAAGTGTCTTGGAATGTGCAATCGATGGAACTATGCAAATTACCAACAATGCAACTATCTTTTTAAAAATATTCATTTTGATATCCCCTTATTTAATTACAATTAGGACATAATTATAAGTTTGCAAAAGAGTCAAAAAAAAACAGCACAACTTATAGTATATGTTTGTTATTCCTAATCGCAGTTATCTTCATAAATAAGCCAGTGATGAAAGATAAAATTTGTAGCTATAAATTTGTATTTAAAAAATCTTTGCAAAGCTATATCCGTATCTCTTCGAATCTAAATAACGATAAATGAACGCTCTCAGCAATCGAACTTTTTTACTTTATTTTGTTACCAACACCCTTTCTTTGCTGGGCACTTGGATTCAAAAAATTGGTGTGGGTTGGCTTACGTGGGAATTAACTCACTCTACGTTTTGGACAAGCTTTGTCACTTTATCTTTAATGGCACCAGCTGGAATTTTTGGTCCGCTGTTTGCTGTGTTTGCCGAAAAATGGGATATGCGAAAGGCAAGTCTTTATCTAAAACTATTGATGTTTTTCATTGGAGCTTGGATTTGGTATTTAGAACATTTAAATGCACATACTCTTTTCACTCTTGCAGCACTATCTGTTGTTCAAGGAGTTATTCAAGCTTGCTATCATCCTGTACGATTAGTTTTTATTTCTGAAATTGTCCCGCGTGAAATGCTTTCTAGTGCCGTGGGTTTAAATGCTGCATCCTTTAATGCATCTAGAGTTATAGGTCCAAGTATTGCAGGGTTACTCATTCTTCTTTTTAATTTAGAAATTACTTTTCTGGTAGCGCTACTAACTTATATTCCGTTAATTCCAATTTTGCTTTTTATTAAATTAAATAACCGACAAAAATCCGTGACAGAAAATAAAAAGTTTTTTACTCGTTTAATTGAAGGTGGAAAAGTTGCTATTAATAATGAAATTATTTTCAAATGTTTGTTTTTAGTTTTAATGAATGGTTTTTTTGTACGTGGCATGCTGGAGATCCAACCTACCATTGCAGGGGAAATTTTAAAAAATGGAAGTTTTGGATTATCACTAATTACAGCAGCAACTGGGCTTGGCGCTTTACTTGGAAGTATGTGGGTTGGTTTTGGAGCAAAAGCTGGTTTTAAAGCAGAAAAAGTAATTTTGCCTATGTTGTATGCAGGATTTGTCGTTGCTGTATTTATAGTCTTTTTTAACAATCTTTATGTTTCTTCTTTTTTATTTTTGGTAGCTGGATTTACTGCGACTTCTGTTGGTATTGGCAGTCAAACGATTATTCAATTAGAGGTAGACGATTCATATCGTGCCAGAGTACTCACTTGGTGGTCTACGATGTCTTTTGGTTTTTTAACTTTAGGTGGATTGATTTTGGGATATGCGGGAGAAATTATACCTCTTCGCACGGCGATGATTGTGATGCCAATTGTAGGAATTATTATTTTTAAAGTTATTTGGTATTACCGTTTTAAGAATAAATTTATTTAGCTTTTGCTTTGGTTTCTCTTTGAAAAATATAAATTCCAGATAAAGTAATAATTAAACCTCCAACAATCGTGCTAACAATGGGTGACAAATCCCAAATAACAATGTCAAAAATTATTGCCCATATAATTCCTGAGTATTTAAAAGGAGTGATGATCGATGCTTCAGCATTTTTTAACGAATAGCTCATAAGCATTTGTCCAATCGCGGCAGAAATTCCTACTCCTAACATAAGCCATAAAAAATCACTGGATAGACTTTTCCAATAAAAAGGTTGAGCTAAACCAGTTACGATAACACTAATACTCATATAGTAAAAAACAACTGTGGTAGGACTTTCTGTTTTGCCTAACACTCTCATAAATAAAAATGTACTTGCAAATAATAATGTTGCTAACAAAGCGATAAAAGATTCAATTTGAATATTTCCAGCAGGGTTAATGACTAGAACCACTCCTAAAAATCCAAATGAAATAGCTAACCATCTTCTCCAACCAACTTTTTCCTGTAAAAAAAATGTTGCAAGAATACAAACAAATATGGGCACGGCTTGACCAATGATAGTTACATCTGCAATGGACATTCGCTGATAACAATAAAAGTATAAAATATTACTAGCCGCTCCTGCTAAGGCTCTAAAAATATGAAGCACTGGCTTTTTGGTTGATACGACCTCTTTAACACCAGACTTTAAAATAAAAGGAGACAAAACAAGCAAGACAATCACTGCTCGTAAAAAAGTAATTTGAATAGGATGAAAATCAGGACCAATAATTTTTACAAATACGGTCATGCTAGATAAAGCAATGGTTGCAACTAACATCGCCACAATAGCTTTGGTGTTAGAATTGTTCGTCCAGCTCATAGTGAATAGTTATATTAAGTTAATAAAATAATAGAGGGTTCTATTACTTTAACAAGTTTAATAAAAATTTGGTTTTTTACTCTTTCTTTATTATTATAACTCTATGACTACTTTTTTAGCAGGTATCTTCTTATATCTATTTATTCGTATTCCTTTTTCTAAGCCGTACCGACATGGCTTAGAACGATTTGAAGATAAGAATAATTGGAACTTTTTTAACGGTTGCTAAGTTACACCGGATCAATATGGGTCATGACGTTTAGTACTGGCATTGCTTGCATGACTGCGTTTCTCGCATTCACGCCAATATCATGACCTTCTTGCAAGGTAAGTTTTGCATCCACTTCAATATGCGCATCCACTAAAATCATATCTCCAGTTTTTCTTGTCTTTAAATCATGGCAACCTTTCACTCCAGGTGTTGCTAGAATAATTGATATAATTTTTTTTTCCATATCATCCGATAACGATCGGTCCATTAAATCGTGAAACGCTTCCAAAGCAAAACCCCAACCCATTTTCACAATAATTAAACCAACCACTAAGGCAGCGATCGTGTCAAATAAAGGGTAGCCATACAATGCACCAATAATTCCCAGCGCAACCACTAGCGACGATGCAGCATCCGATCTTGCGTGCCAAGAATTGGCAGCCAACATAGAAGACTTCACTTTTTTGGCTACATAAATCATGTACTGAAATAATCCTTCTTTAATCACTAAGGATCCTAAGGCAACCCACAGCGCAATCCATTTTACTTGTCTCGTCATGTCAGGCTCAAGCAAACTAGTGATCACATTCCATAACATTCCAACGCCAACTGCAATTAAGGAAACACCAATAAATAATGAAGCAGCAGTTTCATAACGCTGATGACCATAAGGATGATCATGATCCGGATCTTTGTGACTATGTTGATTGGCAACTAATACAACAAAATCAGAAAACATATCCGACAAAGAATGAATTCCATCCGCAACCAAACCTTGCGACCCTGAGAAAAGACCCAGTATAATTTGCGCAGTCCCTAAACAAATATTTACAAGAATACTGATTAAACTACTTTTTTTCGTGGCTGCTTTTTTTTCACTCATGAGCATTACTATTTACTTGCATTAATAATATTCAGATATCAATCTATCATGAGAAAATATATTGTTAATTCAGAGAAAAAAAATTATTAATCGTTCATGTTTTACTTTTCTTTTTTTACCTTTGTATTAGTTGCTTTAAGCATCGTTATTCATGGTATTGCGATTAATTACTTAGCGATCGCTAAAATCAAAAGTATCAATTATCTTACCTTTGCTAAGTTTTCTCTTGTCTTATTCTGCTCCCATCTAGCTCACATCTTTTTATTTGCTATATTTTACGCTTATTCTTTTCGTCATTTGGGACCCACAGAATTATTTGCAGGTAATTTACAAGATAGTTTTGTAGATTTTTTCTACTTTTCTATCACTACCTACACCACCCTTGGCATTGGTGATGTTTATCCACTGGGAAATATGAGAATTGTGGTTGGTCTTCAATCCTTAGTAGGGCTAATGCTCATTGCTTGGACTGCAACGTTTAAACTGGGCTATCTATTTAAAATAAAAAAATAACTTAAGAACTCTCACTAACATAAGCTGAAACGCCTCTGTTATTCAGATTGATATTAAGATTTTTGTTAATGGGTGGAAAAGCCCTTTGCTGGCAATCCATCCTTGGGCAGGTTCTGCAATTCACACCAATTGGGATAGCAGCGCTTTCATCTTTTAAATTTAAGGTATCGGAATAAATAAAATCTTTGGCATATTTTAATTGGCAACCCAAACCAATGCTTAAAATACTTCGGTAGATACCATATCTGCCAATTCCTTTTTCAATGGTTCTTGCAATACAAACATATACTTCACCATCTGGCATTTTGGATAATGCACAATGAATTTTTCCTGGTAACATAAAAGAAGAATGAATATTCCAACGTGGGCAAGCTCCACCGTAACGTGGAATTTGAATGCCTGATAGAGAAAGACGTTTTGAAATATTTCCTGCAATATCTGCACGTAACATATGAAAAGGAATACCTCTCATTTTAGGATTTTGTAAACAAGTAACACGGTGCGCAACTTGTTCAAAAGAAACAGCAAAAGTATGCTGTAATAATTCTAAATCATAACGATGTTTTTTACACTCTTCATAAAATAATTTGTAAGGCATTAAAATGGCAGCTGCTGCATAATTAATTAATGTTATTGTTGTCAGCTGCTTGGCTGTATCAGATGGAAAATTAAAGTCTTGTAAATATTCATGAATAATATCCATGCATTCCATTTGGACAATTTGAGCTGCACAATAAATTTTTTTCGATTCTAAAGTTAAATAATCCGATAAATATAATTTCTTTTTTTCTGGAACATATTTTTTAGAAAACAAAGCCTCGTGCTTTGGAACAATATCTTCTACTTCAATTTTATGAACTTTTTTTAAATACTCGACTAATAAAACATACCTTGTTTTGTCTTTGCGGTTTACTTTAGAAAATAATTTATTGGCATACTCTTCTAATTTAGGAAAATAATTTTGGTGTTCTTGTAAATAATCAGAAACTGCCTCTCCAGGAAACGTAGTTTTATCATTCGTAACATTACCACCAGAAATAACTTCTATTTGATCATGTAGTTCTGTATTTTTTTTTCGGTAGACATCTCCTAGTCTAATCAGTGCTTTTGATATAAGTGGATTACTTTCGATTAAATCTTTCACCTCTAGATTCGTTATATCTAAATCTTCAAATAAATTATCACTCAATAGATCCTGTAAATCATGCAATAATCCAGCGTCGTTCTTGGTAGATAATTTTTTTAAATCTAAATTTAATTCTTCCGATGCTTTAATCAGTAAATCTACGCTTACTTTTCGTTTTCCTGCTTCAATTAAATTTAAATAACTAGGAGAAATATTAAGTTTTTTGGATAATTCGAGCTGATTTAATCCTAATTTTCTTCTTGCAGTTTTAATTTTAAAGCCAATTTGTGCACTCATAAGATTTACAAAATTTACAATTTGAAAATTTATTAGTCAATATTTAATTTCAAATTTACAAGCAATATCAACATTTTTCTTTCATAATTTATTATTTGAAAATATTGTAAATTTATAAACAAACAAGGAGAAATACCATGACAAACAAAACAAGCGAATTATTTACCAAATACCTAGAGGAAAAACTTGGGCTAAATACGCAAGTGGCGAAAGAGTGCCAGTTTCAACAGCGTGGTATTTACGTAAGAGAAGACGATCAGGACTGGGGTGGCTCAGGAATGCAAGACATACAAACCAACAATGAGGAGACATCGAATGCCTAATGCTGAAGCAATATTAGAGACCATAGAAAAAAAGAGAATCGAAAGTACAAAAACTACCTTTTCAGCAGAAGATGTAGAAAAGCTTAGAGGGACATTTAACGTCGAATATACCGTATCAAAACAATTATCAAAAAAACTTTGGAAATTATTAAATACAGAAAAATATATTAATACGCTTGGTGGCCTTTCTGGTAACCATGCGGTGCAACACGCAAAAGCAGGTTTGCGCGCAATCTATCTATCAGGCTGGCAAGTAGCTGCAGATGCAAATTCAGCTGGAGAAATGTATCCAGATCAAAGTTTGTATCCATACGATAGTGCACCTAAATTAGTAGAGAATATGATTAATGCTTTGATGCGAGCAGATCAAATTCAATATATGGAAATTTTAGAAGGAAAAATGAATCCAAAAGATAGTGTAGACTATCATATGCCAATCATCGCGGATGGTGAGGCAGGATTTGGTGGACCACTAAACGTATATGAACTTACGAAGAAGTTTATTAAAGCAGGAGCTGCTGGAGTACACTTTGAAGATCAATTAGCTGCAGAAAAAAAATGCGGTCATATGGGAGGAAAAGTTTTAATTCCAACCCAAAATGCAATTCGTAATTTAAAAGCTGCTCGTTTAGCTGCTAATGTTATGAATGTACCATTAGTAATTTTAGCTAGAACCGATGCTAACGCTGCTAAACTTATTACAAGTGACTGTGATGCAAATGATAAACCGTTTTTAACAGGCGAAAGATCTGCAGAAGGTTTTTACTATGTAAAAAATGGTATCGATCAAGCTATTGCAAGAGGCTTAGCGTACGCTCCTTATTGTGATTTAATCTGGTGTGAAACAGATAAGCCTGATTTGGCGGAAGCGAAAAAATTTGCTGAAGCTATTCATGCGAAGTTCCCAGGTAAATTATTGGCGTATAATTGTTCGCCTTCCTTTAACTGGAAAAAATATTTAACAGAAAGTGAAATGCAAACTTTCCAACAAAAACTTGGTGATATGGGATATAAATTCCAATTCATTACGTTGGCAGGTTTCCACGTACAGAACTACTCTGTTTTCAAATTTGCACAAAACTACAAAAAAGATGGAATGGCTGCGTACTCTAAGATTCAGCAACAAGAATTTGAAGCTGAAAAAGATGGCTACACTGCTGTGAAACATCAAAGAGAAGTTGGTGCATCATACTTTGATAATATCTCTCAAATTATCAGTGCCGGACAATCATCAACGACTGCCATGTCTGGGTCGACTGAGTCAGAGCAGTTTTAAATTTCTCATATAGTTAGTATTTCCATAGGGGCTAAAAACCCCTATGGAATCTGATTTATCTAAACTTATTTTACTTGTTGAATAGAATTTTTGGCTTCGGCGTACAATTCAGCCATTTTTTTTCGTAACTCTTCGTCGCTAATATTATTTCCTTCAAGATCTTCTTTCACTTTATGAAAGACATCATCATCACCTGCTTGCTTAAAATCAGCTTTAATCACTTCTTCAATATAAGCTTTCGTTTGAGATTCGTCATAACCCATGATCTCCGAAACCCACTGGCCTAATAATTTATTACGTTTCGCTTCAATTTTAAATTTAAGCTCTTCGTCTATAACAAACTTTTTCTCAAAACTTTTTTCTCTATCGTCAAATTTATTCATATATTGATTATATTACATTTAAAAAAATTACATAGATCTAATTTAAACATAAGAGTATGAATATTTTATGAGACAAATATTATATTTTCTTTTTGTTATTAGTTTTTTTATTTTTTCCACCCTTTCCGCTTACGCAAAAGACAACGTTAAAGTTGTTGATGGCGATACTATTCATATCGGAGTGAACAAATATCGTTTTTCAGGAATTGATACTCCTGAAATGAAACAAGTCTGTAAAAAAGAAGACAAAAATATTCTGTGCGGTGTGCTTGCAAGAGATGCTTTAATTCAAAAAATTAATAATCAACCGGTTACATGTAAAAAAGAAACAATCGATCGATATAAAAGAATAGTAGCTGAATGTTTTGTGAACAATGAAAGTTTATCAAAATATCTAGTTCGTAATGGTTATGCTTTTGCTTACCGAAGATATTCTACAAAATTTGTTGAGGACGAAGAATATGCTAGGACCAATCAATTGGGATTGTGGGCTATGCAATTTGAGTATCCTTGGGATTACCGAAAAAGAATACGATCTAATCAATAATATTAAATAAATTTTTGCGAAATTCGGTCAAAAATAATTGCAATGAGAACAATACCAATTCCACCCACTAAGGCTTGACCAATATCGAGTCTTCCTAGTCCAACATAAACGGTTAGTCCTAATCCACCCGCACCAATTAAAGCGGCAATCACCGCCATAGATAATGACAACATCAAAGTTTGATTCACCCCTGCCATAATTGTTTTTAAGGCAAGCGGTAATTCAATTTTATATAAAATCATCCAATTTTTGCAGCCCAAAGCTTTTGCTGCTTGTACAAATCTTTTTTCTACTTGGCGTAATCCTAAATTGGTCAATCGAATAACAGGCGCAATCGAAAATATAATAATGGCAATCACTCCAGGCGTAATTCCAATTCCAAATAACATCACGACGGGAATTAAATAAACAAAACTAGGTATGGTTTGCATCACATCTAAAATAGGACGAAGAATCTTTTCAAATAAATTGCTACGCGAGGCAAGAATACCAATGGGAATACCAATCGTAGCACAAAATAATACTGCGGTAATAATCATGGCCATCGTGGTCATGGTTTCTTCCCAGACATCTACAAGGTCAATAAAAACTAAACTACAAAAAGTAAAAATAGCAAATTTAATTCCATTTGTTTTAAATGCAAAGTAAGCAAAGAATAAAATGACAATAGGAAGCGGAACTAAATTAAAAAAATAATCTAAACTATTGAGCACGCTATCAATCGGGACAGAGAGTTTCTTAAAGAGCGGTCGTTGTTCAAACAACCACTCTTTAAAATATTTCTCTACCCATTCCGATAAAGGAATGTAAGCGTATGTTGATGGATTAAAAATACTCAAACTATTTGGCTGCCGCTATCCAGCTATCAAATGTTTTTTGATTTTTTTTCACCCAAGCTTTTGCATGTGCAGTTACTTGTCGTTCGCTTTTCTCTCCTTTATTCATCAGCATATTTTGTGCTGCGATATCAGCTAAAGGAATAGAAGCTACTTCTAACAATTTTGCAACTTTTGGATTTTTTTTCAAAAAATCAGTATTAACTGCTGGACGAATATCATCCGCACCAAAACCTAAATTGATTGCAGGCTTCGTAGCATTCTCCACTTCGGTTACTTTTGTTTTAGAGTAAGGAACTTCAATCCAAACGACATCTTTACCTAGTTGAAAAGCACCTACCGTCCAATTAGGTGTCCATGTATAAAACAGAACAGATTTTCCATTTTTATATCTTGCTAAAGCATCTGCCATCGAAGCTGAGTACTCGGCTTGAATAGGATTAATGAATTCTCCTAATTGCAATTCAGCAAAATGCTTCGTGATTTGCTTTTCACATCCCCAACCTGGAGGGCAAGCAACCATATCTGCTTTACCATCATTGTTAGCATCAAATTGTTTTGCATGCTTTTTAATGTCTAGGACACTTTTAATATTTAATCGGTCTGCAGTTTTCTTGTCGATCAAGTAACCCTGCAAGCCACCTTTTTTCATAACGTAACCAACTGGTTTTACTTTTCCTTTGGTTTCTGCAAGATACGTATCATGCGTTCCGAACCAACCATTAACCCACAGGTCTAGATCTCCTTGCGCTGCTGCTACATAAAAAACTGAAGGCTTAATTGCCTTAGGCTTTTTCACTTTGTAGCCTAATTTTTCTAAGGCCATTTTGTATACTTCAGCTTGAAAATAGCCGGTATCCCAATTGGCTTTCGCCATTTTAACTTCCTTCGCCTGCACCAGGGTACTGCCCAGTACAAATAAGCTAAGATAAATAAATGTTTTTAGTGTTTTCACTGTATTCCTTCCGTTGAATATTTGATTGATTTTATTAGATAATTTTAACATGTATGGTCACACGATGTAACCGGAGTACAACTAAAAGGTGCACATTAGCATATCTTGTGGTTTGCGCTGATAAAGCGGAAGATATGTACACTTTTATAGGAATTTATTTTTTTTCTTTTTCAAAAAAAATTTTTTTTACCATTTTCGAGATATTAAAATGAAAAAAATCTTCTCTCTGATCCTTGTTCTGGGTTTGTTGTGGGGTGGAAATGCTTATTCAGATAAAGATAATCACCACAAAAAACATGACACGAGTGATAATTTGTTTAAAGCAATGGATCTAAACAATGACCAGTTGATTAGTGTAA
>VTPD01000047.1 GCA_008638015.1 Pelagibacteraceae bacterium
TTAAAATCTTTTGCTCGAAAAAAAACTACAGGCATAGCTGCATCAACAAAACTAAACTCTATTCCATCTAATTCATCAATATAGTTTCCGGTTGGAAATAATTTTTTTGTTTTAGAGCCAATCACATCAATAAAATTAATATCAATTGGAGATCCAGCATTAGGAACTCCATCAATCTTGCAATCACCTTCATAGGAAACTTTTTTATTAGGAGTTCTTACAACCTCTTCAATTTTCATACCGGTGTTAACGTCTCTAATTCTCACCTTTGTCAAACCGTCTTCTGCTTGAACCAAACCTTTTTCAATAGCAAAAGGTCCAACTCCTATGAGCATATTTCCACATGAAGGTTTAGTATCGACAATTGGTTCATCAATTTTTACTTGAGCAAATAAATAATCAACATCAATATCTTTTTCTTCTGAAGGAGAAACAATTGCTACTTTACTTTTAACTGTATCAGCTCCACCTAATCCATCAATCTGTCTAACATCAGGTGAGCCCATTACAGCTAACAAAATTTTATTTCTTGCTTCTTCGTTAGATGGCAAATCTGATTTTAAAAAATAAGGACCTCTTGATGTTCCGCCTCGCATAAATAAACATGGTATTTTTAACTGGTTATTCATTTAATTTAATGGCCAAGGTAATTTCATAAAATATTGTAATAATCCAGGAGGAAAATCCAAAACCATAAAATGAGAAAGCATCAACATAAAAGCAAGAGCAGCAATACTTATAATAATTATTTTTCTATTAGGAAGATTTGTTTTATTTTTCATAATAACAATAAAAAAAACAAATATCGAAATTACAAAGCCAAATAAAGTGTTTAGAAAAACTAATAACAAAATCCAAGAAAATGACTTGAACAAATCAACCGTTTCATCTGAAGAAAATGATGTTTGAACTGATGCAGAAAGCCATTGTTTATTAACAAAAATGGCATAATTTAAAGTTGCAAACATAATAATAGAGATTCCACCAGGAAAAATTCCACCTAGTAAATTGTGTTGAAAAGAGTCAAAAACTGCAAAGCCAAAAAAACAATACAAAATACCTATAAATAAATTTTGCACAGTTGGTTTAAATAAATCTTTTATATCAATTGTTTGATTTGTAGTAATTTTTTTAGAATTTCTTGCACCAAGATATACTGACAAAATAGTAATGATAAAAATTATGATTACACCAGGTCTTAATAAAAAATTCCAATCATAAAACTGAACTGCCTGATATAAATAAGTTTCTAAAGTATCAGATAAAACAAAACCAATTAACAATGCGGGTCTTGGCCAATTATAGTTTTTCATTAAAGTGCAAATGGCACCAAGCACCACTAAGGTATAAATATCATATATACTTCTTGTAACTTGAAAGGCTGCAAAACAAACGATCATAATCATAAAAGGGGCTAAAATACCGTAAGGTATTGTTGTGATTTTTGCCACCTTGTTAGAAAGTGCAAAACAAAGTCCTGCTCCAACTACATTGGCTAATGCCAAGGACCAGACCATCACATAGGTAAATTTTAAATTTTCCTCAATCAAACTTGGGCCAGGTTCAATGCCTAATAGAGTAAGACCTCCTAAAAAAACTGCCATGCTTCCGCTACCAGGAATACCAAATAATAAAGTTGGAATTAGTCCTCCTCCCTCTTTAGCATTATTGGCTGACTCTGGAGCAATTACTCCTCGTATGTCTCCTTTTCCAAATTGAGATTTATCTTTAGATGTCTGCACAACATGACCATATGCAATCCAATCAACAACACTTCCTCCAAGACCAGGTAAAATTCCAACCATGGTACCAATTACAGAGCATCGAAACACTAGCCATTTATTTTTTATAGTATCAAATAAACCTTGGGCCCAACCTTTACCTAGTGGCTCTTCTTTGGTTGCTATAGTTTTATTTTTTCGTAACAAATCGCAAATTTCTGGAATAGCAAAAGCTGCCAAGCCAATTGTGACAACTTTTAAGCCATCAAATAAATAATAACTTCCAAAAGTCATTCTCCATTCACCAGTAGCTGGTGAACTACCCATAGTTCCTAGCAATAAACCTACACCGCAAGCTAAAAATCCTTTAACAAAACTATCTCCTGATAATACTCCCACCATACTAATGCCTAAAATTCCAAGCATAAAAAGTTCGCTGGATCCAAAAAATAAAATTATAGGTTTTGCAACGACAACAATTAAGGTCAACACGGTAGCACCAAACAATCCTCCAAATAAAGAAGCGGAAAAAGCTGCGCTTAAAGCTCTTGCGCCTTGACCTTGTTTTGCTAGAGAAAATCCATCTAAAACTGTAGCTTGAGAAGCACTTGAGCCAGGAATACCCATTAAAACAGAGGTAAAAGTATCAGAAGTGGGTATGACAGCGATTAGGCCAATCAGCATCGCAAGTGCTGAAACTGTATCCATTCCATAAATAAACGGAAGTAAAATTGAAAAACCTACAATGCCACCTAGTCCAGGTAAGATTCCTATTAGAATTCCAAGACAAACCCCAAATAGTAAATATAAAAAATGAGCTCCAGAAAAAATTAAAACAAAAGCTTCTAATAATGTATCTATCATTTATAAAAAAAGGCCACCTACATACTGCAAGTGGCCTTTTGTTTTTACAATAATTTTTAACTAAAATTTCACCCCGTATTTTTTAGTTAAGTAATTTTTTAACCACTCTTTTGACTTCGGATCAGCAGCAATAGCAGCTTTTAAAATACCCTCAGCCGCAGGTCCAGTCACTTGTTTGTAAACACCAAGTCCCTTTTTAGAAGAGCTTTTAAACTCATCAGATGCTAAAACTTTTGCAAAAGCATCTCTATAGGTATTTACGATATCAGCTGAAGTTCCTTTTGGAAGAAATACCATTTTTTGCGCAGAAAAACCTGAAGCCAAAAAAGACTTCCAAGCATTAAAAGCTGGTCCCGCTGGTTTTTTTCCATAAGCCTGCTGATAGTACTCAGCAAAATGAGGTAAGTTTGGAAAAGTAGGATCTCTCTCAATATTTCCTTCACTATTTACAACTCCCCAAGAAAATAACGGAATTGCTTTACCCTCTTTAACTAAAGTTTTTTCAACTTTTAAATAAGATGAAGAAGTTTGGTAATCAATATTAGTTTCTCCTCTTTCAAAAGCTAACCTTCCGGCAGATCGTCCTTTCATTCCAAATACAGGTTTTACATTCAATCCTGCCATTTCAAATGCTAGTAAAGGAATAATATCTAAAGAGGTTGCACCTTGACTTCCATACTTTAATTCTCTTCCTTTTAATTTTTTAAAATCTGCTGGTGTTTTGTAGCCAGTTTTTGGAGAAACATAAGCAACGCCTCCTGTAGGTGTTGCAAGAACAATTGTTTTCATCCAATCTTTATATTCATACTTCACTCTTTGATCTCCAAGCAAGTATGGAAATTTAGTTGAGCCTGAATCTCCAAAAATAGTCAAGCCATCTCCATTAGAAGTGCTTGCAAATTGATTTGTACAAGTTGTTGAACCACCACCTGGACAGTTTTTCACGACAACATTTGGGTTTCCTGGTAAAGCTTTTGATAATAATGGAGCGTAATATCTTGCCCATTTATCAGAACCTCCTCCAGCTTTAAATGGAATAAGCCATTCAACAGTCTTTCCTGAAAAATCAGCAGCCATAGATGCTGATGCAGTAATTAGAGTAGCTACAATCGTTGCTACAAATTTTTTAAACATATGTTCGTCCCCTTTTAATAAATATTAGATAAAGTAGAAATTAACCCTAATTATAAAAAGAAGTAAATTAAAAATTATTGATTTTTAAAGCAAAATATCAGCAATTAACAAAAAAAAGAAATAATAATGAAATTTAAAAGATTTAAGCATTCAATTATTCAAAACTTAATTACCAAAATTTTTGTTAAAATTGGACTGCCAACTAAAGATGCTAAAATCTGCTCCTACTCTCTTGTAAGATCTGATTTGAGAGGAGTTTGGTCGCACGGTATTGCGAGAACATCTATTTATTGCAAAAGAATTATAAAAAAAGTTGCCAATCCAAAACCAAAGTTAAAAATAAAATTTTTTTCACAATCTATTGCTCACTTAAATGGAAATAATGGACTAGGGTTTGTTATTGCAAATAGAGCAATTGATGAAGCCATTAAAATGGCAAAAAAAAATGGAATTGGATTAGTGGCTGTATCTAACAGTAATCATTTTGGAATGGCTGCACTGTACCTAGAAAAGGCAGTTAAACATAATTGTATGTCATGGATATTTACTAATGCATCCCCCGCTTTACCTCCGCATGGAGCTATGGCACCTCACTTTGGCACAAGTCCTTTTGCTTTTGGCTGTCCAACAAATAAAAAAGATGTTCCATTCATTTTAGATATGGCCACATCTTCTGTTGCACGAGGAAAATTAAAATTTGCAGCACAACGAGGAGAAAAAATTCCGTATGGTTTGGCTTTAGATAAACAAGGAAATCCTACAAATGATGGTTTTAAGGCTTTCGAAGGAATTATGCTACCCTTTGGAGGAATGAAAGGAGCTGGCTTGTCTTGGATGATGGATATTGTTGGAGGAATTTTTACTGGAGCAAATTTTAATGGAAAAGTAAAAAATGCAATAAGTAACTTTTCTGGTCCTGCCAACGTTGGTCATGTTTTTATATGTGTTAAATCAAATATTTTTCAAAAAAATTTTAATCAAAGAATGATGCAAGGAATTCAAACTGCTAAACGATTAAAATTGGCAAAAGGTTTTAAAACAATTTTACATCCTGGCGAGCCTGAAGCAATCAAACTAAAAGAAAATTTAAAAAAAGGAATCCCAATCAGTCCAGATATAGTAGCTGATTTGAAAAATTTAGCTCAAAGCTTAGGTATCAAAATAAAATTATAATTCTAGCGAACAGCTGACTTGCCAGCTATTTTTCCAAAAACAGCTCCTGACATTAAACCGGAACCGCCTGGATAATTAAAATAAAAAATGCCACCAACCATTTCACCAGCTGCAAACAATCCTTGAATTGGCTTCATAGAAACATCTAAAACTTGAGCTTTAGAATTCACCCTCAAACCACCAAAAGTAAAAGTAATACCACAAGTTACACCGTATGCTTCATACGGGGGACTATCGATTTTATTTGCCCAATTCGACTTGGATAAAGAAATTCCAATAGTATTTTTGCCGTCTTTTATCGTTGGGTTAAATGCAATTTCAGTATTCACTGACTCATTATACTCATTAATTGTTTTTAACGCTTTTACCTTGTTAACTCCTTTTAACTTACTCACTAATTCCTCTAAAGTTTTAGCAGTAACTTTGGTGACACCTGGAGCCTTATATTCTTTGTATAAAAGTTTTTTTACTTTTTTGTCAAATATTTGCCAAGCAAATTGGTTGGGTTGCTTAATTACCTCTTTGCCAAATTTGGCATAAGT
>VTPD01000006.1 GCA_008638015.1 Pelagibacteraceae bacterium
CTTCAGCGGCAATAGCTGTTTTAACTAATGGAGAATTAGCAATTGAAAAAGCAATATTTTTAGATAAATTTTTATTTTTGCAATTAATTACATTAATTGTGATAAATTTTTTGGCTCCCTCACCATCCATTGCAACTTGTTTTGCTAAGTTAAGCATTACTTCTTCTAAATGCTTTTCAAAAATTAGTGCCTCTTTAGAATTTTTACTCTTAATAATATTGTGTTTTGCTTTATTGGTTGCAAAAAGCAACACCATATCATTTGTAGAGGTGTCTCCATCAACTGAAATGGCATTAAAAGTATTTTCTACTTTCTTTTGTAAAAAAGAATTTAAAACTGTTGAAGATATATTTGCATCAGTAAAAATAAAACCTAGCATAGTTCCCATATTGGGAAAAATCATTCCGGAACCTTTGGCAATTCCGGCAATATTCACATCTTTGCCATTTATTTTAAAAGTTGAACATGACATTTTGGCAATTGTATCGGTTGTCATAATAGAATGTGCGGCCACCACCCATCTGTACCTATTTGGCTGATCAAGCTTGGTTAGCAAATTCTCAAGCGAATATTTAATTTTTATTATAGGAAATTTTTCTCCAATCACTCCTGTGGAAGAAAACAATACTTCCTTAGTATCAATATTTTTATTGGTAGAAATTAAAGATGCTATTTCAGATAAACTATTATAGCCCTGCTTTCCATTTAGTGTATTTGCATTTTTAGTATTAACAAAGAGACCTTTTATTTTTGTCGATTTAATTTTTTGATTCCAGTCTATACAATGCGATTTTACTGAGGATTTTGTATACACTCCTGCATAAGAAGCTCCATCTTTGAAGAAAAAAAAACAAGTATCGTTCCTTTTTTTTTTATACAATCCTGCAGAGTCCGAGGAAATTTCCAATCCCTCAATCATGGGTAGCTCGGGGAAATCTTTAATTTTTAGATCTGCGCTCTCTTTTCCGAACAATTTATTAAAATTAAGATCCATAATTTATAATTTGATAATTAGAGGGTTTATAAGTTAGAAATACAATCTTTGCTATTATTAATTAATCTATTTAAAACAAAAAAATGTTTAAAAATTTAAATTTTTTAAAGACTCTGTTTGGCTCTACTAATCAAAGAAAGGTTTCTGGATTAAAACCAATAGTTGATAAAATTAATCAACTTGAAAATTCAATTGCACAACTTTCTGATGCTCAATTAAAAGAAAAAACCAAAGAATTTCAAAAAAGATTAAACCATAAAGAAAATCTAGATCAAATTTTACCTGAAGCATTCGCAACGGTTAGAGAAGCTAGCAAACGCGTTATCGGTCAAAGACATTTTGATGTTCAACTTATGGGTGGAATAATTTTGCATCAAGGAAGAATTTCAGAAATGAAAACCGGAGAAGGAAAAACCTTAGTTGCAACACTTGCTGTATATTTAAATAGTCTTGAGCAAAAAGGAGTGCACGTGGTTACGGTCAATGATTACTTGGCTAAAAGAGACTCCGCATGGATGGGAAAAATATATGAATTCTTAGGTCTTACAGTTGGATGCCTTACTAGCGAAACTAAAGATGAGGAAAGAAAAAAAATATATAATTGTGATGTTGTTTATGGAACCAATAACGAATTCGCATTCGATTATTTGAGAGATAATATGAAACTTTCCTTAGATGATATGGTGCAAAGAGATTTTCATTATTGCATCATTGATGAGGTAGATAGTATTTTAATTGATGAGGCCAGAACTCCTCTCATCATCTCAGGTCCAACAGAAGATAATTCTACCGAATATTTTTTATGTAATAAAATTGTAAGAGAACTAGAAAAAAATAACTATCAAATCGACGAAAAAGATAGAAATGTAAATTTAACTGACTCTGGTATTGATGCTGTTGAGTCAAAGCTTGCTCAATTAAAGCTATTACAGGGTTCTAATTTTTACGACCCACAAAATATTTCTTTAGTGCATCACATAAATCAATCTTTAAAGGCAAATTTATTATTTACAAAAGACAAAGACTACATCGTTCGAGATAACCAGGTTCAAATTATTGATGAATTTACAGGCAGAGTCATGGAAGGAAGAAGATATTCAGATGGTTTGCATCAAGCAATTGAGGCAAAAGAAGGTGTTCCTATACAAAGTGAAAATCAAACTTTTGCATCGATTACTTACCAAAACTATTTCCGACTATATAAAAAATTATCTGGAATGACTGGAACTGCCATGACGGAAGCAGAAGAATTGTTAAATATATATAATCTTGATGTTGTAGAAATCCCAACAAATGTTCCAATGGCAAGAAAAGATCTCAATGACCAAATTTTTAGAACAGAAAAAGAAAAAATTAACGCTATCATCCAAGACATCTTGGAAGCCAATAAAATCCAGCAGCCTGTTTTAGTTGGAACTACTAGCATTGAAAAATCAGAAAAATTATCCGAAGTTTTAAAAAAAGAAGGCATTGCTCACAATGTACTGAATGCCAAGCAACATGAAAAAGAGGCTCAAATCATAGCTCTTGCAGGTAGTCCTGGTGCAGTCACAATTGCAACTAATATGGCAGGTAGGGGAACGGATATTCAACTTGGTGGAAACTTAGATGCGAGATTAGCTCAGACAGAAGATAAAGAATTAGAAAAAGAACAACATAAAAAAGATAAGACTACAGTAATGAATGCAGGTGGTCTCTTTGTCATTGGAACTGAAAGACATGAAAGTAGAAGAATTGACAATCAGCTACGTGGACGATCGGGAAGACAAGGAGATGCGGGCAAATCTATTTTTTATTTAAGTTTAGAAGATGATCTTATGAGAATTTTTGGATCTGAAAAAATAGATTATATGCTTCAAAAATTAGGATTTAAAGAAGGAGAGTCTATTGATCATCCTTGGATTAATAAAGCTTTGGAAAAAGCACAACAAAAAGTTGAGTCCCGAAACTTTGATATAAGAAAAACATTATTACAATTTGATGATGTAATGAATGATCAAAGAAAAGTCATTTATGAACAAAGATTAGAAGTGCTTAAAAGTGAAAATATCTATCCTATTATAGATGGTGTTTTTAATGAAGTTATCGACTCTATCTTAAATAATAATAAAGATTTTAAAGAAAATACGGAAGACAAAAAAAATCTTAAAATAAAAGTGGAAAGAATATGTGGAACACAACTATCCGATCAAGAGTTAGATAATTTTTTACATATACCTAGAAATGAACAAAAAGATTTTTTATCTAAAAAATTTATTTTTAAGAGAAATTCTAGAATTGAAAAAATAACAGATATTTATAATCAAGATGTAGAAAAGAAAATATTCTTACAAAACTTAGATTTTGAATGGAGAAGCCATCTTCAATACTTAGAACAATTAAGACAAGTAATAGGTCTACGTGGATACGGTCAAAAAAATCCATTAGATGAATATAAAAGAGAGAGTTTTGAATTATTTCAAAATTTACTTGATAAAATTAAAGAAAATTTAATCATCTTTCTATCTAATCTAGAAGTAGATTTAGATAATACATTGCAAGAAAAAAAATCTTCTGAGAATACCGAAGAAAAAGTTGAAGGCTGTTTACTTACAAAAAAAGAAAAAGGTAAAATTTCTCGAAATGAAGTATGTCCAGCTACAGGGAAAAAATTCAAGCAATGCTGTGGTGCCCTAGTATAAAAACCAAGCAATCACTAAACATAATAATATTATTAAACCAAAAATAACTTTTTTATTTTGTAAAAGCCTTTCTTTAGAAATTTGCATAGAACCGGTGCCAGAAAAAGCACTCACATCACTTGGTATCTTATTTCCAATAACTAAAAATTTATTTTTTCGTTCTTGCAATACTTCAGTTGATGTTTTATTTGAAAAATTCTTTAAATTATTAATCAGACTATTTTTAACTTTTTTAGCCATTTCTTCTGGCATCCGATGCGCACCACCAATTGGCTCTTCAATAATTTCATCAATTATTTCATGTTTTAATAAATTTTGGGCCGTAATTTGCATTGAGTCTGCCGCTTCCTTTGATTTGGAAGCGTCCTTCCACAAAATAGATGCACATCCTTCTGGAGAAATAACCGAGTAAATTGAATGTTCAAGCATAATAATCTTATTCGAAGTACCAAGTGCAATGGCACCCCCTGATCCACCCTCTCCAATAATAACTGAAATAATTGGTTGAGAAATAGAAAGACAACATTCAATTGATCTTGCAATCGCTTCTGCCTGGCCTCTTTCTTCAGCACCTTTTCCTGGATAGGCTCCAGGTGTATCAATAAAAGTAATTACCGGTATGTTAAATTTTTCTGCAAGCTTCATTAAACGAATGCACTTACGGTATCCTTCAGGTCTCATCATTCCAAAATTTCGCTTAAGTCTTGTTTCGGTAGTATTTCCTTTCTCTTGACCAAGAACAAGTACAGACTGATTATCTAATTTAGCAAAACCCGAAATAATTGATTCATCTTCACCAAATAAGCGATCTCCTGATATTGGCTGAAAATGATCAAAAATATTTTGAATATAAAATTCTGATTTGGGTCTATTTTCATGTCGCGCAATTTTTGTTTTTTGCCAGCTATCTAAATTGGAATAAATATTTAATAATTTTTCATCAATACTAGACTGAATGGATTGTATTTCGTCATTTTTAAGTGAAGATAATCCACTATTTTCATATGGATTTTTTAATGTTTCTAATTGAGCATCTAGAGTTTCAATCTCTTTTTCAAAATCTAAATATTGCATACTTATAAAAAGTAAAATTTTTTTTAGTTAATGGATAATTATATAGGAGATGGAAAAAAAATGACAATTTATTTACTTTATTTAAAAACAATTGACTTTTAACATTTTTAGTCCATTTTACGGTTTCAAAAAAATGGCAACAAATACAATTGGTATAGGAAAATCCCTAATAGACAAAAATTTACATGATTTCGTCAATAACGAAATTATACCTGGTACAAATATAGATCCAAATACTTTTTGGAAAGAATTTGTACAATCTGCAAATCAACTAGCTAGTAAAAATAAAATTTTATTAGATAAAAGAGATGAACTACAAAAAAAAATTGATGCTTGGCATATTGAAAATAAGGGAAATAACAATTTAGAGGATTATAAAAGTTTCTTAAAAGACATTGGTTATATTGTAGAAGAACAAGAGGATTTTCAAATTGAAACATCCAACGTAGATGATGAAATTTGTAAAATCGCAGGTCCGCAATTAGTAGTTCCAATTGATAATGCAAGATATGCACTCAATGCCGCTAACGCTAGATGGGGAAGTCTTTATGATGCTTTTTATGGAACTGATGTTGTGGGAAATGAAGATGGTTGTGAAAAAACAGAAACTTACAATCCTAAAAGGGGAGAGCAAGTTATCCATAAGGGCAGAGCATTTTTAAATCAAATTTTTACTCTAGAAAAGCAAAGTTGGAATGAAATCACAAATTTTGAAATTGAAAATGAAAATTTAACTATCCATCTTTCAGACAAGACAAAAACTCACCTAAAAAATAAAGAAAAATTTATTGGTTATGTTGGTGAGAAGAAAAAACCAAAATCTATTTTATTAAAAAATAATTTTTTACATGTAGAAATAAAAATTGATGCAAAGCATGTCATTGGCAAAGATGACAAGGCTAATATTAGCGATATTATAATTGAATCAGCTATTTCTACTATTATGGATTTAGAAGACTCGGTTGCAGCGGTAGACGCTGAGGATAAAATCAAGTGTTACAGAAATTGGCTTGGAATAACTAAAGGAACACTTCAAGCTAAAATGAAAAAAAATGGCAAAGAAATTATTAGAAAATTAAATACCGATCGAGAATATTTGAATAGCAAAGATGAAACAATAAAACTACATGGTAGAGCGCTTATTTTGCTGAGAAATGTTGGCCACTTAATGAAAAATCCTGCAATTACGCTTGATGATGGTGGAGAGATTCCAGAAGGAATTATGGATGGATTTATTACAACCCTTTGTGCGCTCCATGATTTTAAAAATAAATTAAATTCAAGAAAGGGTTCTGTTTACATTGTAAAACCTAAAATGCATGGACCGGAAGAAGTAGCTTTCGCAGATGAAATATTTAGTCATGTCGAAAAAGTTCTAAAATTAAAACCAAACACAATCAAAATTGGGATTATGGATGAAGAAAGAAGAACAACTGTAAATCTCAAAGAATGTATACGTAAAGCAAAAAAAAGAATTGTTTTTATCAATACTGGCTTCCTAGATCGAACGGGAGATGAAATGCATACTTCATTTGAAGCAGGTCCAATGATTTTTAAAGGAGAAATGAAAAAATCTAAATGGCTTATGGCTTATGAAAATTGGAATGTTGATATTGGATTAGCTTGTGGTTTTTCTGGAAAAGCTCAGATTGGAAAAGGTATGTGGGCAATGCCAGATAAAATGCAAGATATGTTAGATCAAAAGGCATCCCACCCATTAGCTGGTGCAAATTGTGCGTGGGTACCCTCGCCTACTGCTGCAACTTTGCACGCAACGCATTATCATAAAATTAATGTGTTTGAAAAACAGAAAGAATTATCGACAAGATCTAGAGCAAATATAGACGACATTTTAACTATACCAGTAGCAGACCGACCAAACTGGTCAAAAGAAGAAATCAAAAAAGAAATTGAGAACAATGCCCAAGGAATTTTAGGCTACGTAGTTCGTTGGATTGACCAAGGAGTAGGATGTTCCAAGGTTCCAGATATCAATAATGTTGGACTGATGGAAGATAGAGCCACACTTCGAATTTCTTCACAACATATTGCAAATTGGCTGCATCATGAAATTTGTACAAAAGAAAAAGTAATGGAAATTATGAAAAAAATGGCCAAAGTAGTAGACGGACAAAATGCTTCGGACAAAAATTATATTACCATGTCTGATAAATTAGATACATCCATAGCTTTCAAGGCAGCATGTAATTTGATATTTGAGGGCAAGCAACAACCTTCTGGATATACAGAACCTTTGCTACATCTAAGACGCTTAGAAAAAAAAGCTTCTTAATTACTAGCTTGCTAATAACTCGTTTTTAATAAAATCTTTTTTAATAGTTTCTAACCCAAGTCTATCAAAGATTTTAACGATAATATGAAAATTGCGATTATAGTCTTGATTGATATTTAAATTTTTCACTAAGCTTAAATTTTCTAAAATTGCCTGTGCATTTTCTTTTTTTTCTAACAAGTTATAAATTTTATTTGGGATATAAATCTCTTCTTTTATAACATGTTTTTTCAAAGTGTCTGGAATGGAAACTTTACTATTTTCCAATAAATTAATTAATGCAATATCTTTTTCAGAAACAATGTATTTATTTTTTTTAATTTGTTTATCAAAATCATTTAAAATACCTAATAATTTTTTATTTTCCTTAGTGGATGCAGCTACTAAATTGATTACATCTGATTGATGAAGAATTTTATTATTAATTGTACCTGTGTTCATTGAAGATAATTTACCAGCATTTTTTATTTCAACTTCATTAAGCACATCCTTTGTAATTAATTTTTTACTCATTTTACCAGTAAGTTGAAAAAACATCTTACTACCAAGTGAAGCCATGTTACTTGTTTGATATAAGCGATTTAGCTCACGTATAAATATAAGTTTTTTTTCATCATCCTGGGATAAAAGGATAGATTGATACAATAAGGCTTTTCCTTTGGTAGGATTATATTTTGAATAATTTTCAATTGGATTTAATAAATCATCTATTCCAAAAACAATTTTTTTATACAATTTAAAAATTAAACTATAATCGTATAATTCTAAATTAGCCGCATCCTCCAGAAAATTAATTAAAGCAAAATCTTCTTCGGTTTGATATTCTTTGTTAAAATCAATATTCATTTTTTTAAACAGCGGACTTTTAAAAAAATATTTTTTTCTGATGATATCTTTTTGAAATACTGCATAAGACGGACTAAATTCCTTATCTGCCTCATGTGATAAATGAATATTTAAAAGAGAATCACTATTCGCTTCACCTGATCTGGCTAAAAAATTTCCCATTAGATAATTAATTTTTTTTATAAAAAATTCATCTTGAAATCCTACTTCTTTCATTAACTCCAAGTTAGCAGAAGCTTTTTTATTTTGCTTAGATTTAACTAAACAATAAATTTTAAATTTTTGCAGTTCAATATCTTGGATATCAGGACCCATCTGCTCTGCATAACCACACGCTTTACTTATTTGATATAATGAAAAATGATGATCTATTAAAAATCTTAATAATTTCTGATTATTTAAAAGCAAACTATTTTGATCAATAACCTCATCAATTAATTCAATATTTTTATTCTCTGCAAGTAATGAGCTAATAAAGTTTAGATAAGCCTTTCCATTGTCCTCGAATGAATTTAAATTAATTTTACTAAAAAAAATTTTTTTAATTAGAATTTGAAAAGCTTTATTATTTTGATTTTCTAACATAGCTTTTTCAAAATCCTTAAAAATGACAGGATCAATATTCTTCCAAAAATCTATAGGGATACCTGTGGCTTCTGGATCGTAAATACCAAAAATAATTTCTCTATTTTTTTCTTCAATATTTGTCTCAACAATGTTCGCAATAGATAAGTTTGTTGTATTTTTTTTTTCTATATTAAATATAGTTGATGGAAGCTGTTCAGGTTTGTTTTCTTCTTGAATTACATTTGTTTTAATTTCTTTAGATTGCTGCCAAATATCTTTAGTTTCAGCAAAGGTGTATTGAAAAGTCGAAATAAAAAAAATGATAACTAATGAAAGTAGTCTATTTAACAACTTGAATGAACTTTTCATTAGGAAGTTTTTTTAAAATTTTCTTAGAGGGTGGCGATATATCTAAATAATTCACAACATTAATAACCCCCAGAACAAGAACGGTAATGAGGATAGTCCCCCAGATTAGTTTATTTTTAAACATTAGTGAAATTAGTATATAAAATTTTAAGTCAAAAATATGTTAATAATTTATTTAATAATAAATATCAATGCGTAATACAGTAGTTTTAACTGGAATGATGGGTTCTGGGAAAACCACCTTAGGCAAGGAACTCGCTAAAAATCTAAAAATTGATTTTTTTGATGCTGATAAAGAAATAGAAAAATTTACTAACATGACCATCCCAACTATTTTTAAAAAGAAGGGTGAGATTTTTTTTAGAAAAATAGAAGAAAAGATATGTATTGATCTAATAAATAATGAAAAAAAAGTAGTTTCTATTGGAGGTGGAGCTTTTTTAAATAATAAAATTAGACAACACATTTTAAAAAATTCCAAATCTATTTGGATTCATACAAATCTTGATACTATTGTTAAAAGAATAAAGTCTTCGAAAAACATTCGACCTATGCTAGATTATTCCAAATTGGAAAAATCTATTGAAAGTATATTTAAAAAAAGAGAGCCTATTTACAAGCTTGCAGATGTAACAATCGAAACATCAAATAAAAATAAAGCCGCAATAGTAGCAGAAATAAAAAAGAATTTATGAGTTTAGCAAAACAATTACAGGTAAAACCATCCTCGGGTGCCAGTTATCCAATTTTTATTGGCACAGATATTTTAAAAAACTTTAGTAAATTATTTTACAAATATAATTCAAAGTCAAAGAAGATATTGTTCGTTAGTAACTCGGTAATTTCTGCTAAATACTTAAAATCTATAACATCTAGTTTTAAAAAAAAAATACCATACTATTTTGTAAGTATACCGGCAGGTGAAAAAAATAAAAACCTTTATCAAGTAAATAAAATTTTAGATTTGTTAACAAAAGAAAACTTTAATCGTCAGGATACTGTCGTAGCCCTAGGAGGAGGAGTTATTGGAGATATATCAGGCTTTGCAGCAAGTATTTTTAAAAGAGGAATTTCATTTGTTCAAATACCCACTACTCTTTTATCGCAAGTTGACTCCTCTGTGGGAGGGAAGACGGGCGTAAATAATAAGTATGGTAAAAACCTAATAGGAACATTTTATCAGCCAAAATTTGTTTTGATCGATACCTTGACGTTAAAGAGTTTACCTAAAAGAGAAATGGTTTCTGGATTTGCAGAAATTCTAAAATATTCATTAATCATGAACAAACCTTTTTTCGCTTGGTTGAATAGTCATGGTAAAAATATAATTAATAGAAGCAGCTCAAAAGATATAATAAATGCAATCTTTATTAGTTGCAAAAGCAAGGCCATCATTGTTGCAAAAGATGAAAAAGAACAAGGCATTCGAGCTATTCTTAACTTTGGTCATACCTTGGGACATGCACTAGAGTCCCATTTAAAATATTCAAAAAAACTTAATCACGGCGAAGCTATCATAATCGGAATGCGTATTGCTTGTAAAATATCTCATCAATTAGGTTTTTTAACTAGCAGAGAATTAGACATGATAAAAAATATATATGAAAAATTAAATTTAACAGCTTCAATCAAGCCTTACGTTAAATCCAATCAGATATCGCAGTTTATAGAAATAATGAAAAAAGATAAAAAAAATAATAATAATTATATTAATCTTATTTTGCTAAAACAAATTGGAAAAGCATTTATTTACAAAACACAAGTGGAAAAAACCTATCTACCTATACTTAAAGAAGAAATAAGAAATGGCTGAAGATCCCCTTTCATCAATTATAATTATTTTTTTTCTATTAATCATTTCAGGACTTCTTTCAGGGTCTGAGACTTCCATTACTTCTGTATCTAAGAGTAAAATTCATAAATTGTCTAATAGAGGTGATGCGCGAGCTAAGAAAGTTTTGAAGCTAATTGATAAAAAAAATGATCTAGTTAGCTCAATACTCATTGGAAATAATATTATTAATATCCTCGCATCCGTTTTAGCAACTGCCCTACTGATCAAATACTATGGTGACAAGGGAATTTTGTATTCAACTATTGTCATGTCAGCATTGATAGTAATTTTTTCTGAGGTTTTTCCCAAAAATTATGCATTGCTCAAACCAGATAGATTTGTGCTTGCCATGTCTGGTCCTTTAACTATTTTTTCTAAATTACTACTACCTTTTATAATATTTTTAAGGTTCATTAATTTTATTATTTTTAAACTAATTAGAGTTGATACCACTAACAAAATTACATCTAAGTCAGCTAGAGAAGATATTAGAAATATAATTAATATGCATGAGGATGAGGGAAGGCTTTTAAAAGATGAAAGTGACATGTTAAATGCAATACTTGATTTAAAAGAAATTACAGTGGAAAAAATAATGACACATAGAAAAAATATCTATTCAATTAATATTGAAGAGACGAATACTTTTTTTACCAAAATTGCACAAAGCTCTTTCAGCAGAATTCCTGTATGGAAAAATAGTCCAAATAATATTCTAGGTCTTATCCATGCTAAAAATGTACTCTCCAATCTTGATGATACTGGAACCCTAAATATCAATAAAATTAAAGAAAATTTAATTAAGCCATGGTTCATTCCTGAAACAACAAAGGCTAAAGATCAGTTAAATGAATTCATCAAGAGAAAAGAAAAATTAGCTTTTATCGTTGATGAATATGGTGAGTTGATGGGTTTAATTTCCATGGAAGATATCATCGAGGAAATTGTAGGAAATATCTTTGATGAAAAAGATTTCTCCACGATTGGAATCCGAAGATTGGAAAATAATATTTTTCGTATTAGAGGAGATGTAAATATTAGAGATATCAATAGAGAGTTAGACATTAATATTCCAGAAGGAACTTCCTCAACTATTGCTGGATATATTATCGATCAAACGGAGTCTTTTCCTGATGTGGGACAAACTTTTGCTTATGATGGTATTATGTATGAAATTATCAATAAAAATAAAAATCAAATAACCCAAATAAAATTAACCTTACCAAAAAAAATTACTACTCATTAATTTCAATTTCTAAAGAATGAATATAGTCATTCATCTCTTTCTTCAGTGATGAGTAAACTTTTTGATGAGCAATTATCTTGTTTGATGACTTTAGTTCTTTCGATTTTATTATAACTTTAAAATGACTATTTCCAGTTTGTGGCGAAGACTGATGATGTTGATGGAGATGGGAATTGTTAATTACTTCTATATCTTGAATACCTAAAGACTTTATTAATATTTGCTGAATAGAATGTGCAAGATTTTTTTCCATATTTTTTAATTTTATTATAGTATCACTTTTTATAGCCTATGAAAAAAAATTGTGAAAAATTCCTTTGTAAAGAAAGAGCTTTCAAAGAGGTTTTGATTAAAGAGAAAAAAAACAAAGAGTATCTTTGGTATTGTTATGACCATTATCAAAGTCATATTGAACAACAAAAGCTAGAATGTGACTGGGAGGGCTGCAAAGAAAAAGGTGAATTCAAAGCGCCAAGTAAAAATGAAGATGTTTTTTTATGGTTCTGTGAAGAACATGTAAAAATTTATAATCAAAAATGGGATTTTTTTGATGGCATGTCACAAAGTGAAATAGAAAATTTTATGTATGATGATTTAACTTTTCATAAAAAAACACAAAAATTTGGAAACCGAGATGTTTTTTTTCAAAAATTATGGAGTAATGCAATTGAAGATGAATTGCTATTTTTTAATAAATTTAAAAATTCTGCTGAATACAAAGGAAAGAAATATAGTCACACGCAAATTATTGCGCTAAAAAAAATGGAACTAAACTCTGACGTAAATTGGGATGAAATAAGAGCGCAATTCAAAAAGCTTGTGAAAAAATATCACCCTGATATTAATGCTGGAAATAAAAAATTTGAGGAAAAGTTAAAAGAGATTACACTCGCGTACGCTTTTTTAGATAATTCCATAAACAAAAATACAGAAGTTGCATGACCACTACTCATTTTGAAAATCAACCTGATATTAAAATTTCAGTAAAACAAACCTTTGGATTTGATAGCGATTTAACGATTAATGCATTCTCCAAAAAAAATGAATTTGTTCCAGAAATTGATGAAAATTATATCTTCGATAAAGAAACCACACTGGCAATTCTTGCAGGTTTTTCAAATAATAGAAGAGTATTAATTCAAGGTTTTCATGGAACAGGAAAGTCAACGCACATAGAACAGGTGGCGGCAAGATTGAATTGGCCCTGCGTAAGAGTAAACTTAGATAGTCATATTAGTAGAATTGATCTCATTGGAAAAGATGCAATTGTTATCAAAGAAGGAAAGCAAGTAACTGAATTTAAAGAAGGAGTACTTCCATGGTCGTTGCAAAATCCTATTGCACTAGTGTTTGACGAATATGATGCTGGAAGACCAGATGTGATGTTTGTTATTCAAAGAGTTTTAGAAACGGATGGTAAATTCACTCTTTTAGATAAAAATAAAGTAATTAAACAACATGCATGTTTTAGACTATTTGCAACTACCAATACGATTGGATTGGGAGATACCAGTGGATTGTATCATGGCACACAGCAAATTAACCAAGGACAAATGGATCGTTGGAATATTGTAACAACCTTAAATTATCTTGATCCAAAAAAAGAAGAAGAAATAGTTTTGGCAAAATGTAAATTTTTAAATAATGCCGAAGGAAAAAAAATTATAAACAATATGGTCAAAGTTGCTAACCTATCTAGAAATGGATTTGCCAATGGGGACATTTCAACGGTTATGAGCCCACGAACTGTAATTACTTGGGCAGACAACTATCACATCTTTAAAGATTTAAGTCACGCTTTTAAAGTTTCTTTTTTAAATAAATGTGATGAACTAGAAAGATCAATTGTTGCCGAGTACTACCAAAGATGTTTTGGTCATGAAATAAATTCTTCTGCTGTAACATCAGTAGGGAAAGCTAATGGACAATAAACAAGACTTAGAAAATTTTAAATCAGCTGTTCTTTCAACTGCAAAAGCAATTGCTAGAAAATCCATTGATCCCAAAGAGCTAGAAAAAATAGCAAAAATAAACGTTCCAAAAATTCTATCTATTGAAAATAAAGATGAAATTTTAGAGGCTAGAGCACTAGCTGATTCCGAGGCTCTGCGCATGCGTTATAATGATGAAAATATATCTAAACAAAATGAGCCGAGAGGAACCATTAGCAAAAGTTTATTCAAAATTGCAGAAAAAATTAGATATGAAAAAATTGGATCCGATGAATATCAAGGAATTCAAAATAATTTAAATAATTTTTATCAAAAGAAAATTGCTAATAGCGATGTACATTCGCAAAATTTTATTGCCGATGCATTTGAAGCTTATTTAAGAAAAAACATTATGAACATGCCTATTGATGAAAATAAAAAACAAGATTTTAAAAGATGGGATGATTTATTTAATAAGAAAATTTTTACCAAAATAGATAATTTAACAACATCCTTAAATGACCAGCAGCAGTATACTAACTTGGTTAAAAGTATTATTGAAGATTTAGATATTAATGACCAAAAAAATGATCCTCAAAATATTGAGAATGAAAATGGTGAGGATAATAATAATGAAAACCAAAATCAACAACAGTCACTAGAAGAAGAACAAAACCAACAGTCTAAAAATCAAGAATTCGAAATGGAAAATATTGTTCCTGAAATTGAATTTGATCCAAGCATGAATGATCAGGAGGCAATGCTAGAAGATAGCGACGATGAAAGTATTCCACAAAGTCAAAGACAGCCACCAAAAGATGGAAACCCAAGGAAATATTCAATTTTTACTAATCAATTTGATAAAATTATTGATGCGAAAGACTTAATAACTGAGGATGAAATAAAAAAATTGAGAGGAAACTTAGATTTGCAATTATCAAGTTTACAAAATTTTATATCCAGACTGGCTAATAAACTTCAAAGAAAATTATTAGCAAAACAAAACCGTTCTTGGAATTTTGATTTAGAAGAAGGTATTCTGGATGCATCTAAACTACCAAGAGTAATCATCGATCCTTTCAATTCACTTTCTTATAAAAAAGAAAAAGATATTGATTTTAAGGATACAGTTGTAACTTTGCTGATTGATAACTCAGGATCAATGCGTGGTAGACCCATTACTATAGCAGCCATCTGTGCTGATATTTTATCAAGAACATTGGAACGCTGCTCTGTCAAAGTAGAAATACTTGGATTTACTACCCTTAATTGGAAGGGGGGAAAAAGTAGAGAAGCATGGATGAAAAATAAAAAAAATAATCCAGGTAGATTAAACGACCTCTGTCATATTATTTATAAATCAGCAGATACGCCTTGGCGAAGAGCAAAAAATAATCTTGGTTTAATGCTTAAAGAAGGAATTTTGAAAGAAAACATAGATGGGGAAGCTATTTTGTGGGCACATAACAGACTAAAAAAAAGAAAAGAAGAAAGAAAAGTAATCATGGTTATTTCTGATGGAGCGCCTGTAGATGATTCAACTTTGTCTGTAAATTCAGGAAATTATTTGGAACAACATTTAAAAAAAGTCGTTAAATGGGTTGAGGCTAGTAAAGACATTGAAATTAACGCAATTGGAATTGGTCATGATGTTTCGAACTACTATGAAAAAGCAATTAAAATTGCAGATGTTCAAGAACTAGGTGATGCAATGGTAGATCAGTTGGTTGAACTATTCTCAACTGATAGCAGATCGCTTAACTGACAATATATTTGCAACAATTAATTTAAAAGGAATTAGCATTAGTATTGCTAATAATAATTTTACTGCAAAATCTCCCATTCCTAAAGTAACCCAAGGAATTCCTGTTCCATAAAAAGCAATCGAAAAAAATAAAATAGTATCAATTAACGATGAAAAAAAGGAAGACACAAAAGGTGGCACAAACCATTTTTTGCTATTTCGCAATTTATCAAAAATTTTAGCATCAAGCATTTGTGCAACTAGAAAAGCTATTCCTGATCCAATCACAATTCTAACTCCAATCAAATCTATTGGACTTAACGAAAATAAATAAGAAATAATAATGCCCCAAATAAATCCGATAAAAATTATTTTTTTAGTAAATGCAAAACCATAAACACGATTTGCAATATCAGTTACTACAAATGCCATGGGATAAGTAAAGGCACCCCAAGTTAAAATATTTTCTAATTTAAAATAGGAAAATGGAAATTGAACTAAATAATTAGAAGCCAGCACGATTACCATCATGGCCACTACAAATGGAATGATTTTTAAAGATTTCAAAATTTATTTAGATTTAGCTAAAATTTGTTTTTTGATTTTTTTTACTCTTAAAGCTAGTTTTGCATTTTTAGCTCTAATTAAGAATTCATCAATTCCACCTCTGAAATCGACAGCCTTCAATGCTCTAGTAGAAATCTTAAATCTAATATTTTTGTTTAAAATTTCACTTCGTAACGTTACTTTTTTAATATTGGGAAAAAACTTCCTTTTTGTTTTATTGTTTGAGTGACTGACGTTATGTCCACTCATTGGTCTTTTTCCAGTTAATTCACAAAGATTTGCCATAGTTTCTCCGAGCAGGGGTATATTTTGATATGCAATTTTGGTCAAGAAATTAATTTTAAACTCTATAAAATAAGACTTTTTCCAATAGATGTTAAATTTGATAATCTATCAATAAGACCTGCTCTAGGATGATAGCCGCGATCGATAGTCATAAAAGTATCAACCTGCAGATCTATAAAAGGATATTTTTTTTGGAGTTTGATAGCTTTTGACAACCTTTTAATCAATTTATTATTATCGAAAGATGGAATAGCTGGATTAATTCCAGCAAATCTTATTACTAGAGTTATTGGCCTATGTGTTAATTTTTTTAATATGGATAATTTTTTAAAAAAAATATCTAAATTGTCTTTATCATTTGTTTGAAAAACATATCCTAATTTAGGTGAATTTTTCCAATAAAAATTTACTTTGTTTATATCATTTAATTCAAAACCATAACTAACTGAATGAGCAAACTTTGAACTATTAGTTTTACTAGATGAAGATGATACTATTTTTCCAATACTAACTGGAAAAGAAAATTTCAGTTTAAATTTATCAACAAATTTTTCAGGATTTTTAAGAGCTATATCAAAAGATGATATCAATGATTTATTTTTATTTAAAATAAATAAATCTTTTTTATTTAAAGCTCCCTGTTTAAATAGTGAAAATTTTATTCCAACTGCATTCCAATCATGCATTCGTTTTAAAAAATTTTTATTACTTAAATCAGAAATAGGCGTTCTTACTGTTTGAATACCCATTTGCCATAATCTCATTAAAGGATAATCATTTCTTGCTCTTTTTCTAGAAAACTCTTCCATTGGTCCATTATACGGAAGATCTAAACTTCCAGCCCAATTGTGTCTCATATGTGGAGTTAATCTACACTTATTATTTTTTAAATTAGAAAAATTTTGATTTTTCTTGAATTTTGTAATTTTTCCTTCTGTTGGTAAAAAAATTAAACGATGATTTTTTTTTGTAATTTCTACCAAAGAAACAGAAAATTTTCCAATATCGTTTCGACCAAACTCAGGAGCTGGTTCAATAGGAAAAATTTCGGCATAGTCTTGTCTAACAAAACTAGTAGCTGGCAGAACATACATTTTTATTCCCTTGTACCTATTATAAAAAAAATGATGTACGTGTCCTGAAAAAATAGCTTCAACATTTGCCTTTTCACAAATATTCAACAACCATTTTCTTCCTGGCTTTGCATAATTATCATAATGCTCTGGTTCATTAGGATTATCAATAAAAGGTGGATAGTGAGAAAATAAAAAAATTCTTTTTGATTTAAATTTTAACAATTGTTTTTCAAGCCAAACTTTTTGAATTTTTTCTTCTTCCAAACCAGAATTTACCAATGAAGAATTTATAGAAATTAATACAATTTGTTTATAAACAAATGAATGCCAGGATGGTCCAAAGTTTTGGTTATAAATACTTATAGTTTTCTTATTTAAAGGTCCCGCTGGAGAAGCATCATGTGATTTATCACCTATGTCATGATTTCCAGGAACAAAATACATTTTAGATAACAAGGGTTTTAAAATTTTTTTTGCCTCTAGGCATGCCACGCTATAAGTTGGTAAAGATGGCAATGGATGAACAACATCTCCTAGGTGGATAGTAAATTTTTGTTTAAAAGACGATAATAGATTTACTGCATACTCTGCTCTTTTATTCGCAAAATCATTAACTTTGTAAGGGGATGACTGATCTCCTTTTTTTGGCCTAATGTGTGTATCGGTAATAATTCCAAATCTAAAATTCATAAATTTTATTTTATTTTTAAAAGTGCTGATTCTTTAGATTTTGAATATGTCCAAAAACTCATACCAATAATGATAACTGTGAGAACCCAAAAGAACCAACAAATTGGGGTTGAAAAAAATATAGCGTAAGATCCTCGTGATATAAGAAGTGATTGCCTAAAACTATCCTCCAACATTGGTCCAAGAATAAAGCCAATTAAAAAAGGCGCTGTTGGAATATTTAATTTTAACATCGCAAAACCCAAAATACCCATTAAAAACATTACAGCTATATCAAAAGTACTATTGTTAACTGCGTAAGATCCAAAAATGCACAAAATCAAAACTACAGGAAATAGAATCCTGTGTGGAATATCGCTTATTTTTGAAATAAATTTAATGCAAATTTTACCAATACCAAAAAGATATATAGAACTTAACATTATCCCCATAAAAATTGCGTAAATTAATTCAATATTCTCATTAAACATTAAAGGACCTGGTCTTAATCCGTGAATCATAAATGCACCTAAAATAATTGCAGTAATGACATCTCCTGGAATACCAAGCGCTAATAATGGAATCATAGTGGCTCCTGCAACACCATTGTTACCAGCCTCGGCTGCTGCAACTCCTTCTATTTCTCCTTTTCCAAAATTATCAGCATTTTTTGAAGTTCGCTTTGCTTCAGAGTAAGATAAAAATGCAGATGGTGCCGCTCCAATACCAGGTATTGCTCCAAGTATTACTCCAATAAAACTTCCTCTTATTATTGTTTTAAAGCATCGAAAAAAATCTTTGATTGACGCTCCAATTCCTGCAAGAGGATTTTTTTCTAACTTAATTTGCTCTTTGCAAAAAAAATTTAATATTTCTGGAACAGCAAAGAGACCGATTAAAACAGGTATAAAATTTAACCCGGCTAATAAATCCGTTTGACCAAATATAAAACGATTAGTTCCGTATACTAAATCCATTCCAATAGTTGCAAGCAATAGACCAAGACATGCCGAGGCCATTCCTTTCAAAAGCTGAGTTCCTGATACGCCAGATATTATTGTAAGAGAGAAAAAAATTAGAGTAAAAACCTCAGCGGGTCCAAATTTAAGCGCAAAGCTAGCTAAAACACCGGCGAATAAAATTAATGCAATATTTGAAATAAAATCTGCAACGCAAGATGAGTATAGCGCAATGTCTAGGGCTCTTTTAGCCTCCCCCCTTTTTGCCATTGGATAACCATCTAGAACTGTGCAAGATGCGGCTGGTGTTCCTGGTGCGTTAATCAAGATGGCAGTTATGGATCCTCCATAAATTCCCCCCTTATATACTCCGAGTAATAAAAGAATTCCTGTTACGGGAGATAAAGTAAAAGTAAAGGGCAAGGTTAAAGCTACAGCCATCGGCGTAGTTAATCCTGGAATTGCTCCAACAATAACTCCAATAAAAACTCCAAGACCTAGAGCAATAAAACTTTCCAAAGTTGCAAACAATAAAAAACCATCCAATAACTGTTGCAACATTTTTTATATTAACCTTTCAAATAAACCATTTGGGATCGGTATTTGAGCAACTTTAGTAAAAAAAAGATATATAAAGAGTGGTGCCAAGATTGAAACACATGCAATTATAATTGGTCTTCGCTCTCCTCCTAATAACATTAAAAATAAAATAGAAAAAACAGAAACAATTGGGATACCCAAAATTGGCAACATAAATATTATAAAAAAAATTAAAGCTAAAACAATCATCATCCTGACCAAATATTTATTTTCTATTAAATTAGTTTTTTCAAAAAAACCTGAAGTAAAATTTTTGATTAAAATTCCAATTCCTATAAATATTAAAATGTAAGAAATTAACCTTGGGTAATAAGATGGTGATAATACCGAAAACTCAACATTTCCTGGCTCAATAATGCCAACAGGAATTAAAAAAAATATCAAAAAACTACCAAAAACAATAAAAGCAAATGCAGAAAAAACATCTTGTTTTAGAAAGTTTTTGGTTTTCATTTTTATCTATCGCTAGCTATTTTTAATTGATCAACATCAAATGATTTTGCAAAAATAAATTCATCTAAAGCAACACTTTTAGCGGCTTCTTCTGAAGTAATTTGGCTAAATCTTAAAAAATTTTCAATATTTTTATATCCCAATTCATTTAACTTAAAATTAACCCCTTCAGCATAATCATTTTGTCTGCCCACTTCTCCAGCAACAATTAACATTGAAGGATTAAATAAAATTTTAATTGAATCAATTGCTTGGCCAAGATATTTTCCAGCATTAAAAAAAAGTTTTTTAATTTTCATATTTCCTCCGTCAGCTTGTGATATTAAGTTGTGAAGTTGTCGATCTTTACTTTCTTTTTTCATTTTCAATGTTTCAGCAAATTTTACCAAAGATATTCCAGAAGCAAGTGTTTCAAAGCAACCTTTTCTTCCACAATCTAGACATTTAGGTCCATTTTCATCTAAAATTAAATGCGAAATTGACCCAAACCCATTTAACATTGGATTAAAAATCCCTCCCCCAATAAATGCACTTACACCAGTATTTAGAGCAACATTAATTAAATAAATATCTTTTGGTATTTCTAATTGAGAAATTTCAGCTTTAAGTAATGCAGAAGCTCTTGCCTCAATTTTGACTGGCAAATTTAATTCTTTTTCAAGTCTGTCACGCAAACTGACTCCTTTCCATCCTAAAGGAAGTGAAAACAAAACATCTTCTGTGCTTCCTAATGATAGTGCTGCAGACACTCCAATCCCAAGTAATTTTTTTTTGTCTATAGAATTGTCAAATACAATATCTTTAACTCTAGAAATTATTTGACCTATTGTTTTGTCAATTTCAGAAAATTTCAAATCAGATAAATCTTTTGTATCTAATGTTTCACCAACTGCATTAGATAAAACAATTTTTGGTCGATTGGCAGTCAATGAAATACCAATGACATATGCACTTTCCGGATTTACACTTAAATTAATTTCTTTCCTACCTGCTTTGCCTGTGGAATCTATAGTTCCTTGTTCGACTAAAATCCCATCCTGAATCATTACTCTGGTAATTTTTGAAACTGATGGAGGGGTTAAGCCTGATATATTTGCCAACTGGGATCTTGAAATTGTTCCAGCCCTGGAGATTAGATTTAATAAGTTTTTTTTATTAATATTTCGTATTCCTGGAACAGGAAATGAATTTAAAAAAATTTTACTATTAGTTTCCATAAGAAATTATTATAAATTTTCATTATTTATTCAATAAATACTTTAAAATTTGATATTTATAATTATGAATTGACTCTTTGTCATTAATTAATTAACTAAAGAAACTAATTATTAGAAGGGGAAAAAATGATAAAAAACATCAAAAAAAATGTAGTAATTTTTCTTTCTGCATTTTTACTAAGTTTATCTCCTAACATATTGTTAGCAGATAATTATCCAAGTAAACCAATTACACTGGTTATACCTTACGGTCCTGGTGGTTTGGCAGATGTGTCAGCTAGAATTTTAGCTGGTACCTTACCTGGTTATATTGGTCAGCCAATTTTAGCTGTGAATAAGGCTGGAGCTGCAGGTGTAATTGCTTCCACATTTGTAAAAAATTCAAAGCCAGATGGTTATACATTGTTATTAGCAAGAGTTGGATCACAAATGGGAGTGCCAGCTATGAACAAAACCATTCCTTATAAATGGGATGATTTTACGATAATAGGAATGTTAGAAACAAATCCTTTTGTTCTAGTTGTGCCAAGCTCTAGTAGTATTAAATCTTTTAAAGATTTTGAAAAAAAAATAAAATCAGGAACTCCTATGACATACGGATCTACTGGAGTTGGTACTTTGCTTCACATTGCTACAGCTGTTATGGCTGACACGATGAATGCAAAAGATGGTGCTCTTACGCATGTTCCGTTCAAAGGTGGGGGGAAAGCCAGCGCTGCTCTTATGGGAGGTCAAGTAGATTTTATGTGGCAAGGTCTTTCAGGAGTTATAAATGGAATTAAAGCTGGTAAGCTTAGAGCTCTAGCAGTCGCTACTCCACAACGACAATCTTTACTACCGGATGTTCCGACTGGTACAGAATTGGGTTATAAAACTATGGAGCAGATTGTTGGATGGTCTGCCGTATACGGGCCACCAAATATGTCGCCCGATGTTTTAAAACATATATCTGATGCTTTAGAAAAAAATAAATCTGATAAAACATGGATCAAGATGAATAAAGCTATGGGGAATGTAATTGATGTTCGTAACCCGACAGATACTAAAGCTTTTGTAGAAGCGCAGTATAAAGTTTACGATAATACTCTAAAAAAAATGAATATGCGTATAACTAAAAAATAAATAAGTAAAAAAAGTCCCAACTTAAATGTTGGGACTTTTTAAAATCTTCAATTTTTTATAATACCATCATCAAGTTATTAAATGAAAAAACAAAATCCTAATTTTTTATTTATTATGGCAGACCAATTAGCTGCTAATGCTCTTTCTTTTTATGGAAATCAAACATCTAAAACACCCACTCTAGATCAATTAGCAAAACATGGAGTGGTTTTTGAAAATTGTTATTGTAATTTTCCAATGTGCGGTCCATCCAGAGCTTCATTGCACACAGGAAAAATGCCTTTTTCTATTAATATGTATGACAACGCAAGTGAATATAGATCAAGCATTCCTTCTTTTGCTCACTATTTAAGATTTTTAGACTATAGAGTTGAATTAAGCGGAAAAATGCATTTTGTAGGACCGGATCAATTACATGGCTATGAAAAAAGACACACAACTGAAATTTATCCTGCAAATTTTGCATGGACAGTTGACTGGAGTAAAGGAAGAGAATACCGACCAACCAATTTGACAATGGCTCCAGTCATTGAAAGTGGTCCTTGTATTAGATCTATGCAAATGGACTATGACGATGAGGTCACAAATGCTGCGAAGCAAGCCATATATGATCTTGCTAGAAAAAAAGATGATAAGCCATTTTTTTTAACTATTTCTTTTACCCAACCACATTCTCCATTTACAATTTCAGAAGAATATTGGGACAGATATAATCATGATAAAATTGAACTTCCAAAAATTAAAGAAATACCATTAGACAAACAAGACCATCTAAGTAGAAATTTATATTATTGCCAAGGTCGTCATCAATATACCGTAACAGATGAGCACCGTCGAAATGCTAGGCACGGATATTATGGGATGATTTCTTATATAGATGATCAAATCCTCTCAATAAAAAATGTATTAGAAAAAACAGGATTAGATAAAAATACTATTATTATTTTCACAGCTGATCATGGCGAAATGATGGGTGAGCGAGGAATGTGGTATAAACAACATTTTTTTGAATGGGCATCTAAAATACCATTAATTATTTATGCACCTAATAGATTTAAGCCTTCAAAGATTAATAAAAATGTTTCTTTAATTAATCTTTTACCAACATTTATTGATATCGTAACAGATGGAAAGGCATCAGAATTATTAAATCAAGAAATTGATGGTCAGTCATTGTATCCATCTCTGCAAGGTTTAGATGACAATCTAGATGATGTGGCTATTTCTGAATTTGCCGCTGATGGTTCCACAGGACCTAGTAAAATGATTAAAAAAGGAAATTATAAATATATGTATTTAGAAGGAGTAGACGAGCTTTTGTATGATCTGAAAACTGATCCGGATGAAATTAAAAACCTCATTAACGAACCTCAGTATGCTAAAATTGCTGAAGAGCTAAGATTAATTGCTTTTAAAAATTGGGATCCAAATATTCTTAAAAAAATTATTCAAAAGGATCAAGAAAGAAGATTGTTTATACACAAAACAACAAATGGCATTCCAACCTGGGTAAATATGGTTCGTATTGATGACGCAGAAAGATATGTCCGAAATGGAAGTGCAGCAGATACAAAAGCAAAAGCAAGATTCCCATTTGTAAATCCTGCGAAACCAGATATTAAAAAATGAAAATAAAAAAAAATTAATACATTGTTTGAAATTTATTTACCAATAGCAGAAGTTAATATTAATTTTATTAGTCTAATTATAGTTAGCCTGTTTGCTGGTTTTTTTTCAGGTTTGCTTGGAATTGGAGGAGGTTGGATCATTACTCCAATATTAATATTTCTGGGAATTCCTCCGACTTTTGCAGTTGCTAACGGTGCAAATAACGTATTGGCAGCTTCCGTATCGGGAAGTCTTAGCCATTGGTTTAAAGGTCAGCTTGATATCAAAATGGGATTACTAATTTCTATTGGAGGAATAGTTGGTTCATTTATAGGAATTTTTATTTTTAAATTCTTTTTTGTGATGGGCGTTATAGATAATTTAATTTATATTTTATATTGTATTTTTTTAAGCTCAATTGGAATTTCCATGTTAGTTGAGAGTTTAATTGAAATTAGAAGAATAAGTCAGAATAGATTTATAAGAAGAAAGCTACATAAACACTACTGGGTTCACAACCTTCCTTTTAAAATTAGACTTCACAAATCTCATCTTTATATAAGCATAATTCCTCCGATTTTTTTTGGAGCCATTATTGGCATTATGTCATCCCTTCTTGGAGTGGGAGGCGGTTTTTTACTGGTACCAATCATGATTTACATTTTAGGAATGCCTGCACGATTAGTTCCGGGCACATCACTTTTTGTGATGATATTTGTAATGATTTTTGTTGTATTACTCCATGCAATTAATCATGACACGGTAGATATTTATTTAGCAATCATATTAGTTATAGGAAGTGTTATTGGCGCTCAGCTTGGAACTAAAATTGGAATGAAACTAAAAAATGAAGAAATTCGCGTAACTATGTCAATTTTAGTTTTAATTTTTGGATTAAAATTTGGATATGATTTATTTTTTAGTAAAGTTGTAAAAAAATTATCTTCTGTGACTGACTACACTGTCACAAGTAATAATATGTCAGAATTTATTATAAATACTGCTCAAAACTTTCCTGGAACATATGCGATAAGTACTATGCTCATTTGCGTTATATTTGCTGCAATTTCGGCTTACGCTTTTAAAAAGTTTATTTAATGAATTCAAATAAATTAATTCAAATTTTAGGATATGCAGGATTAATCCCATTTTACTTTTTATCTTTAGTGGCAAATTTGAAAAATTATAATTTTCTTATCGATATTTTCTTTATCTACTCTGTAATAATTTTATGTTTTTTATCTGGATCACTATGGATGAAGCTGATTTTGCTTCCAGCGAAAACCAATGATTATTTGTTGAAGATATTATCTGTTACATTTCCCTTGATAGCTCTGGCTTCAGAATTGATGGTTACCTATGCATTAAAGATAATCATTTATATTCTCATTTATCTGCTAATTTATATGTGCGATAAAAAAACGGCGGGAGAACAATTGCCTATATATATTCGTATGAGATTTTTTTTAACTGCAAATGTAATTATCTCTCATTTAATATTGCTATATGCAATCAGCACCAACGGCCTCTTTTAGGCTTTGAAAACCATCTTTCATTAATAAATCCTCTAGTTCCTCATTTATTTTATTTGCAACATAAGGACCCTCGTAGACAAAAGATGTATAAAGTTGCACTAAACTTGCTCCAGATTTAATTTTTTCATAAGCGGATTTTCCATCTGAAACTCCTCCAGCACCAATGATAGGAATTTTGTTTCCTAATCTTTTATAAAATTTTTGGATAATTATATTAGAAGTAGTCTGGAGTGGAAATCCTGACAACCCTCCCATTTCTTCTTTAAATTTACTTCTTAAATCATTTCGATTTCCAATGGTTGTGTTGGTTAACACGATACCGTCAATTTTTTGATCTAGTAAAATATCTGATAATTCAGAAATATTATTATCAGTTATATCGGGGGAAATTTTTAAAATGATAGGAGTGCTATTATTAAGTTCGGCTTGCTTTGCCTTGATAGCTTTTAATAATTCTTCAATTTTACTTTTTTCATGCAAATCTCTTAGGTTAGGAGTATTGGGTGAAGAAATATTAATACAAATATAATCAGATAATTTACAAAATTTTTCAAAACACTTTAAGTAATCATCTAGCTTAGATGTGCTTTCTTTGTTTGGTCCTATGTTAATTCCTAGAATTCCATTTGGTTTATTTTGATGTATTCTAGTATAAACTTCATCCATGCCAACACTTGGAAAACCAAGTCGATTAATTATAGCCTTATCTTCTGTTAACCTAAAAACTCTTGGTTTGGGATTGCCAGGTTGTGCAATTGGAGTAATGGTTCCAACTTCTGCAAATCCAAAACCTAGCTTAAAAATAGAATTATAAACCTCTGCATTTTTATCAAAACCTGCAGCTATTCCTACTGGACTTCTAAAAATTTTTCCAAAAAGACTTGTTTCTAAAATTTTAGAGGGCTTACTTACGAATATATGTAAGGGTAAAAAATTTTTTTTTAAAAATTGAATTGCTAAATGATGTGAAAATTCAGGATCTGCTTTCTTCAGCAGAGAACTTATAATTTCATAAAGCATTTATCTATTTTCTATTTAACGAATTATTTATCAAATCTATTGTTTCTTGCTTTCCAAAAAAACATATGAAGGAGCCCATTCTTGGACCCTGCTCATCTCCAAATACCACCTCATAAATTGCTTTAAACCAATTTCTTAATTCCTCTTTAGCATAATAATTTTTACCAACGGTAAAAACAATTGTTTGCATTTCTTCTGGTGACAAACCTTCCGGCATTTTTTGAATCTCTTGCGTAAGTTCTAATAAAGCTTTCTTTTCTAGCTCATTTGCTGATCTATATTTTTTATGAATTTTGACATGATCATTAAAATAAGAAATCGCATTTTTAATCAGTTTTTCTAAAATGGGATGTTCAGTGCGATTAACGTCGGATTTAAAGTTTTTAATAAATTTCCACAAAACTTCCTCATTATCTGCATTGCTGGCGCTAACCAAGTTCAGCAAAACGCCAAAAGTAATAACATTTTTTTCTTGAGGAGGATTTCCATCATGAACATGCCATACTGGATTACCTAATTGCTCTTTCATTGGCTGTTCAGAAAATTTATCTAAAAAACTTAAATACTCATCTACTGCTTTGGGTATCACTTGCGGATAGAGTTTTTTTGCCCTTTGTGGGTTTTGATACATATATAATGCTAAACTTTCAGGGCTTGCATACTTCAGCCAATCCTCGATAGAAATACCATTTCCTTTGGATTTTGAAATCTTCTCTCCTTTTTCGTCTAAAAATAATTCATAATAAAAACCACTTGGCGGTTTGTGTCCTAAAACTTTACAAATTTCATATGATAATTCTGCGCTAGGAATTAAATCTTTACCATACATTTCAAAATCAACTTCTAATGCATGCCATCGCATAGCCCAGTCCACTTTCCATTGTAACTTACAGTTCCCTCCTGTGATCGGAGTGGAAAATTTTTTTCCATTACTTTCGTACACTATCTCATGAGACGCAATATTTTTTTCTAATATAGCAACTTCCAAAACATGGCCTGTTTCAGGACAGATTGGTAAAAATGGGCTATAAGATTTTCTTCGCTCAGGACCTAGTGTTGGCAAAATAATATTCATAATTTTATCGTAATTAGATAAAATTAATTTTAAGGTCTCATCAAATACTCCTGATTTATATAATACGGTTGAACTTTTAAATTCATAAGAAAAACCAAATTGATCTAAAAAACTTTTGAGCATCTCATTATTATGTTCACCAAAGCTATTAAATTTGCCAAATGGATCTGGGACGCTGGTTAGTGGCTTGTGAAGATTTTTTTCTAATACTTCTTTATTTGAAATGTTTTCTGGTACTTTACGTAAGCCATCCATGTCGTCAGAAAAGGTAAATAGCTTTGTTGGAATGTCAGATATTTTTTTAAAAGCTTGTATCACCATGGTAGTTCTACAAACTTCACCGAATGTTCCTATGTGCGGTAAGCCACTCGGTCCGTAGCCAGTTTGAAATAAAGCATAACCTTTTTTTTCTAAAAGTTTTTGCCTTTTTTTCAATAACTCCCTTGCTTCTACGAATGGCCAGGCTTTTGAATCTAAATACTCGTTATCAATCATCTAATGAAATTTACTCCTTATAACTCAAAAATTAAAAATTTGTCATGTATTTTACTTGTAAACTTCCTTTGTTTTAAAAACGAATTCCTATATTTTTATATTTACGTGAAAATATGAATACTGGATTAAAAACTGTTTTTTTAGTAATTGGTTTTTTGCTGATCATCTTGGGTTTTTTTATGATCATTCCATACATCGTAGAAATTACTATTGGAGATAAAACTCATACTTTCTTATTATCATCTATTTTTTCCATTTTTATTGGCTCTTTAATGGTTATTTCAAACCAAACGGAGGATAGAATGCTAAATATTAAGCAAGCCTTTATGATGACCACTTTCTCTTGGGTGGCAATTACATTGTTTGCTTCTATTCCATTCATGTACTCTTCCTTAAACCTTTCTTTTACTGACTCTTTTTTTGAATCTATGTCAGGTATTACTACAACGGGTTCCACCATCCTTGATAATATTGAAAAGGCTTCTAAAGGAGTTCTAATCTGGCGTGCCATCTTACAATGGCTTGGTGGCATTGGTATTATCGTAATGGCCATTACTGTTTTGCCACTATTAAACATTGGTGGAATGTCTTTATTTAAATCAGAAGGAATTGAATTTGAAAAAATTCTTCCAAGCTCTAAAGCTATTGCGCTAGCAACTACAAGAATTTATTTTATTCTTACAGTGATATGTGCACTTTCCTTTTGGATATTTGGAATGGATTACTTTGATGCTGTAGCACATGCATTAACTACTATTTCTACTGGAGGTTTTTCAACACATTCTAAATCAATTGGTTTTTATGATTCCGTTTCCATAGAAACGACTGCAATGATTTTTATTATTGCTGGTAGCATTCCTTTTTTAACTTATTTAAAATATTTAAAAGGAGATAAAAAAGCATTTTTTACTGATGATCAGATTAAAGGTTTTTTACAATTTGTTATATTTGCAAGTATCATTATCATTATTTACTCTTATTTTTTTGTAAAAGAATCTATCCCGCACAACATCAGAGAATCTGTATTTAATGTTGTTTCTATTATTACTGGAACAGGATTCACCACAGAAGATTTTGGCACTTGGGGAAATTTCTCTATGTTTTTCTTTTTAATACTAATGTTTGTTGGTGGATGCACAGCCTCTACTACTTGTGGAATAAAAATATTTAGATTTCAAATTGTTAATTTATTTATTAGCAAACAAATAAAACAAATTATTTATCCAAATGGAGTTTTTCCTATTAAATATAAAAATCAAATTATCAACGAAGGAATTTTAACTTCTGTCTTAACGTTTGTTTTTTTATATATTTTTATTTATTTCATTCTCTCAGCCCTATTAAGCATGACTGGTTTGGATTTTGTTACTTCAGTATCTGCTGCTGCAACAGCTTTATCTAATGTTGGACCTGGACTTGGAGATGTCATTGGACCTAATGGTAACTTTAAGAGTTTACCTGATTTATCTAAGTGGTACTTAAGTTTTGCGATGTTATTAGGAAGATTAGAATTATTCTCAGTCTTAGTATTTTTTCTTCCGTCTTTTTGGCGGGATTAGCTTAAACACCAGTCAATAATAGCTTTTTGACCGTGCAATCTATTTTCGGCTTGTAACCAAACAACCGACTGTTTGCCATCAATCACTGAACTAACAACTTCTTCTTCTCTAGCTGCTGGCAAAACATGCATAAAAATTGCATCTTTAGCAGCATAGCTCATTAATTTTTCATTAACCTGGTAAGGTTTTAATTCCTTCTTCTTTTTCTTAACATTTACATTATCTCCCATCGAGATCCATTTATCACACATAATGCAATCAACACCTTTGACAGCTTTTACAGGATCAGAAATAATTTGAATATTTCCTTTTTTTGATTTTGCCCAATCTAAAATTTTTTTAGATGGCATGTATCCCTTTGGACAGGCAATATTTAATTGAAAATCAAATTGAACTGCTGCCTCAATAGCAGAATTCGTAACATTATTTCCGTCACCAACCCAGGCAACTTTTGCACCTTGAATTGATCCTCTAGTTTCTTCGAACGTCAGTACATCGCTTAATAATTGGCAAGGATGAGAATGATCCGTCAATCCATTAATCAAGGGGACTGTAAGTAATTTTGATAATTCAATTAAAGAATTATGTGCAAACGTTCTAAACATTACAACGTCGGAAAAAGAAGAAATCACTTTAGCAGTATCTTCGATTGTTTCTTCTCCTTTGCCAAGATGCATATCTTGAGAATTCATAACAATTGTTTGTCCGCCAAGCTGTCTCATGGCTAAATCAAATGAGAGTCTCGTTCTCGTAGATGGTTTTTCAAAAATCATTAATAGCAACTTATCTTTAGCTGTACTTTTTTCGCTTACGACAACTTTTCCTTTGTTGGAGCATTTTTTCTTTCTTCTTTTTGCTTCATTAACAATGCCTCTTAGTTCTTTTTTGCTAATATGACTTAAATCTAAAAAATGTTTCATTGTATTATTTATAATTTTTACAAACTTGTCTGATAATTTTAATCGCCAAATTTATTTCACTTTTTGTAACAGTAAGTGGTGGCAATAATCTTATTACATTTTCTGCAGCTCTAATAGTTAATAATTGATGATCCATTAATTTTTTAATAAATTTTGTTTGATCATGAAACAATTGGAGGCCAATCATTAATCCAATACCTCTCACTTCTTTAATAATTGTTGGAAACTCTGTTTGAATTTTTTTTAACTCTGAATGGAAATGATTTCCCATTTTAGTAACATTATCTAAAAAGTTTTTTTTCGAAATTATATCTATTACTGTATTTCCAATACTCATAGCTAATGGATTACCTCCGAAAGTAGACCCGTGTGTACCTGGAACCATTCCTGATGCAGCTTTTTTGTTCATTAAAACAGCTCCCATTGGAAATCCTCCGCCAATTCCCTTGGCAATAGGGACTATATCCGGTTTGACTTTGGCATGCTCAAAAGCAAAAAATTTTCCAGTTCTGCCAATTCCGCACTGAACCTCATCAAGAATTAAAAGAATTTTCTTTTGATTACATAATTTTCGTAAACCCTGCAGACACCACTTTGGTATTACTTTTATCCCACCTTCACCAACTACAGTTTCAACCATAATGGCAGCTGTATTTTTTGTAATAAGTTTTTTTAATTTTTTATGATCACCAAATTTAAAATGATCAAAACCAGATACCTTGGGACCAAATCCTTCTGTCATTTTTTTGGATCCACTAGCAAAAATAGTAGCCAAAGTTCTTCCATGAAAAGAATTTTTAATACAAATAATTCTATTTTTATTTGGCTTACCAATAGAATAGAAATATCTTCTTGCAACTTTTATTGCAGCTTCTGTTGCTTCGGCTCCACTATTTTGAAACAAAACATAATCAGCAAAAGTTTTTTGTTTAATTTTTTTTGCTAATTGCTCTCCTTCAGGAATAATAAATGCATTAGAAACATGCCAAACTTTTTTAGCTTGATTATTTAAAGCTTTTATCAGCTGAGGGTTGGCGTGACCTAAAGAATTTACTGCAATACCCTGAACGAAATCTAAATACTTTTTTCCATTTGTTGCATACAAAAATGACCCGCTGCCTTTTTTAAAAGCAATTTTCTTTCTATTATAAGTTTTGGCTAAAGCGCTCATAAATAATTAAAATTTAACTTTATAACCTTTGTTAAATAAAAAATAACAAAAAAACCAGATGAAAATATTAATGACACCAAGAAGTATTAATCCAACGGTTATAGATCCATCGGCTACTCCCAAAAAACCATATCTAAATCCATCAATCATATAAAAAAATGGATTAAATAAACTGATTGTTTCTAAGTAAATATTTAAATTTTTTATAGAATAAAAAGTACCTGATAAAAAAGAAAGTGGCACAATAACAAAGTTCGTTACAGCTGCCATATTATCAAACTTCTCAGCCCACAAACCAGCAACAAAACCTAATCCTGCAAGCATAGAACAACCAAGCAAGCTGTAAATTAATATGATAGAAACACTATAAATTGGAACGGTAATAAAAACCTCTGCAGCTATAATAGAACATAAACCGACAATCATTCCTCTGGTGATACCTCCGCCTATCATTGCAGTAGTAACTTCCATAGCAGAAAGAGGAGGATAAAGAATATCGACAATATTTCCCTGTACTTTGGCAATCATTAAGGATGAACTTGTATTGGCAAAAGCATTTTGCATCATTTGCATTGCAATTAATCCTGGAATTAAAAAAATAGTGAACTTATGTTCCAATACATCGGCTCTACTATTTCCAATTGCTAGACTAAATACTCCCAAAAAAAGTAAAAAAGTTACAATGGGAGAAAGCACGGTTTGAAACCAAACATTAAAAAATCTCAAAACCTCTTTGGTATAAAGAGTGTAAAGTCCAATCCAATTCACTCTTCCAAATCTTCTTGTTCCGATTTTGTATTTTTGTTCAATTGTTGTCATGTGCCTACCTACTATCAATTAAAACAATAAAAATGCACAAAAATGTGGATATAATTCAAATGTTAATTAAACCTATGAAAAATAGAGTTTTTTTAAACTATATATTGTGTTAAGTTTTGTTGCATATCCAATATATGGTACTATAACACCGCCTATGGCATGGACAGAAGAAAAAACTGAGCAACTAAAAAAACTTTGGGCAGAAGGTCATACTGCTAGTCAAATATCAAAAATGTTAGGTGATGGTATTTCAAGAAATGCAGTTATTGGAAAATCACATCGATTAGGTCTTCAAGGAAGAGCCCAATCTAGAATGATCTCAGCACCAAGAATTAACAATAGAGTAATCAATGAAAATAATGCTCCAACTAGACAAAGAAGACCAAGAGGTCTTAGAGCTATTGTTATTGAAAAAGACTTTGAACCTGAAAATCCAATTCCTTTAGAAAAATTAACAGACAAAGTTTGCAGATGGCCCATTGGTCATCCTGATGAAAAAGATTTTTATTTCTGCGGAAGATCTGCAATGGATGACAGAGTGTATTGCAAACTACATGTCATGCATGCTTATCAACCAAAAGGTTGGAAAGACGATAAAGATAATACTGGAAATGAAGAGCTACCAGAATTTATCGAGAAAAAAATTAAAACAGCTTAATTAAGCTTTTTCTTCATTTATTAAATTAACTAAATCTTGAAGAACTATATTTAGAAAAATTTAAATTAACTCCATCTTTGGATATTAGTTTAGCAATTATACTTCCCGTCACAGCTCCTAACGTCCAACCAAGATGATGATGGCCAAATGCATAAAAAATATTTTCATATTTTTTAGATTCTCCTATGACAGGTACAAAATCTGGAAGGGTCGGTCTAAATCCCAACCAACTATCATAAGGATCAGGCAAATTAGATAACATTTTTTTTGATTCATCTGTAACATATTTAATTCTTTTTGGGTTCGGTGGATTTTTTAAACCAGCAAGTTCTACCGTACCAGCAGCTCTCAATCCTTGCTCCATGGGAGTTAAATAAACCCCTGAGTCTAGTGAGCATACAGGACGTTTAATCATATTCTCACAATCTTTAAAATGAACATGATATCCTCGTTCTGTTTCTAAAGGTATTTTTTCCCCTAACTGATCTGTAAATTGTTTAGAAAAAGCTCCAGCTGTAATAAGCAAATGTTCAAAAGCATAAGTATTATTTTCTGATGTTAAGGTATTTGACTGAATTTGTTTTATTTCATCTTGAATAAAGGTTGCTCCCATTTCTAAACATTTAGCAAAAATTTTATCAGAAATTTTTTTTGGATTTCTAGCATGCCATGAATTAGGAAAATAAATTCCTCCTGCATACACAGGATGTAAACCGGGTTCCATATCATGCACTTCTTGCTTGGATAATACAATTTGTTTAATTTTTAATTCTTCTCTTAATAAATTAGATTTCGCTACTTGCTCCTTATTTTCGTTACCATAAATATAAAGAGCTCCTTTTTTTTCTATTAAATCACCAACGCCAACATCTTTAAATATTCTGTCATATTCAGAGAGCGAAAAAACCAATAAATCATTCATTTTTTCAGCAGTATCTCTCATGGATTTTTCATTACAGTTTTTTAAAAATTGCAAAGCCCAAGGGATTATTTTCCATAAGTAACTCCATCGAATAGAGAGTGGTGAAAAAGAACTGAATAAATAACTAGGTAGATTTTTAATAATAGAAGGTTGATTTAAAGGTACAGCTCCATAATCAGAAAATGAACCTGCATTCCCATAAGAAGCTCCACTACCCGGTTCATTTCGATCATAAAAAGTAACTGCATGTCCCTTTTTTAACAAATGGTATCCTGAACAAAGACCAATAATTCCAGATCCTAAAATGGCAATTTTTTTTTTCATTAAAAATTATTATACTTTATCAATTAATTTTTCATTTTCTTTTCTTGTCGCAATATAAACTCCGAGGGTAGCGATAGCTAAACCTATCACATCAAAAGTAGTTAATACTTCATCAACAAACATCCAGGCCATAACAGCAGAGACGGGTGGTATTAAAAAAAATAAAGTACTTGTTTTGCTAGCAGATCCAATTTTGATTAAAAACATTAAGATAGTAAAAGCCCCAAAAGAAACTGCAATAATTTGCCAGCCCATCGCTAAAATAAAGTTTGTAGTAAAATGAATAAACGGATTTTCTAAATACAATGAAGCTACTAAAAGAAAAATACTAGCACTAAAAGACTGATACATATTGTTAGTTGCAAGTGGCATATCCATACTTAATTTTTTTTGCCATAAAGTTCCTGCGGTAATTGCAACTAAAGCAGTGCAGGATGCAATCAAACCAATCAAGGGTAATGTATCTAAAGCATCAATACCTAAAACTAATAATGTTCCACTAAAACCAAAAAAAATTCCCACCCATTGCCTCCATGTCACAACCTCACCAAGCAAGGGTCCTGCCAATAAAGAAGTAAGAATGGGTTGCATGGTAACAATTAATGCAACAATTCCAGCTGGCATACCTTGAGAAAAAGAAAACCAACAACCACCTAAATAAATTCCATGAAACAATATTCCGGTAGCCATCGCTTTAGAAGTTTCGCTAAAGGAATGAATTATTTTTTGCTTGGTAACAAGGGAGTATAAAAAAAAACAAACACAAACAATAGAAAATCTAAAACACAGTGCTGCAAAAGGAGAGGCATCAACTACAATTACTTTTCCAGTAATAAAAGCAGATGACCACAATATAACAAATGCAAAAGGAAAAAATTGTACCATTAAAATTACACTTTTAGCTGATTAATAGACTAACGTTATAATTTAAAGTCAAAAGTAACAAAAGAACAAATGAGGATAGTCGATTAGTGATATTAATATTTTTTGGACTTAATTATTAAAACTTATAGTTATTCATTTGCTTAAAAATATATTTTGAGTAAAAATAATTTTATAATTATATTAATCACTTAGTAATTAAGTGAATTATAAACAACTTTTATATTACTTCTTTCCACTGAGAGATTACCAATGCAAGATATAGGACTTACTTTTTGAGATAGAGCGTATTTGTTAGTTGGTCTTAAAACAACTTCTAAAAAAACAACTTTTACCAATGATTTTCTATAACTTTCTGGTAATGCCCATGGTTGATTTGAGGGAGGATAAAATCTTTCAACTAAATACGAAGCTACCTGCGATTCTGATAGTGTTGATTGAGGCTGTGTTCTTAAAAGGGTATATCGAACTTGATCAAATAACTCCCTACACTTGTTACTTGAACTTAGATAATCTCTTTCCTGCAATCCTCTGGAAACAGGAATAGAAACAGATGCAATTACTGCAGTTTTCCTCCAATTATAGACTACAGATGTTTCTACCTCATCTTTTCTATCCTCAATTAAGTTTGTTAACAAAGGTGAGGTAAAAAGCTTTATAATTCGATCAATAGATTTTTCCAAATCTTTTTCTAGATTAATGACCCCTAAATCAAGATAATTTAAAGGACGTTTCATTAAATTCATGATGACATCCTTTTCTTCTGATTTTGCAGATAAAGCAAAATAAAGAAAAATTAAAATAAAACAAAAAATTTTATTTAATTTTTTCATACAAAGGTAAGTAAACTATAAACTTACTTCCCTCATTAAGTCTACTAAAAATTTCTATTTCGCCTCTATGTTGATTCACAATATGTTTTACGATAGCTAAACCTAGCCCTGTACCTGGTATTAAGTTTTTTTTTGCATTTGCAGAACGATAAAAGCGTTCTGTAACTCGATGAATTTCATCGTTAGATATTCCAATACCTTGGTCTTGAATACAAAAGACAACAGCTCCATGCGTAAGTTTATTTAAATTTATTTTCAAACTTATCTGAATACTTGAAGATTTATTTGAATACTTAATTGCGTTATCAAAAAGATTTTGTACTACTTCTGATAGCTTATCATAGTCACCTCTTACCTCTGGGATAAAATCATCAGCTGTGACTTCTATTTTTAATTTTTTTTCAAAAACTGCTTTATTGGGAGTATTTTTTATATTATTTACCAAATCTAATAAATCAACTTTTCCACTAGGTTGGATATGTTCTTGCATTTCAATTCGACTTAAAGACATTAAATCAGATATTAAAATTTCCATTTTTATAGCCTGTTCTTGCATAATTTTTATAAATTCTAATTGAGCTTTAGGATCATCTTTGGCTGTAGAAGAAATAGTTTCTAAAAAACCTTTAATCGAAACAAGAGGAGTTTTAAGTTCATGACTCACGTTGGCTACAAAGTCTGATCTTAATTTTTCGGTTTTTTTAACGTCAGTATAGTCTTTAATAACTAACAAAATATTTTTTTGACTTAAGGGTACAATCGTTAACCTAAAAAAACTATATGTAGGTAGGTTAATCTCAAATTCTAAATATTCATTTACCCTCTCTTTTCGACACTTTTCAATTTTATCCAATAGGTCTGGGACTCTTAAAAAACTTGATAAATTTTTTCCTATAATTTCACCATAATAATTTTTGGCTGCTTTATTTGCTGCAGAAGTAGCGTTAAATGAATTAATGAACAGAATGTAATCTTCAATCTCATTTATCAACTGATTCTCAATATCTTTGGATGAATAAGACTTGGATGAAACAATGGCTTGATGATTTTGATTAGATCTAAAATTAATTTTATTTTTCTGACTTTGATTAACAAAATATAATATTAAAATAATTGTATTTGATATTACAAGAATTGCTAAAGCCGTAAAATTAATATGCTTTATTTGATATAACCCAACAAATACAAAATAATTTAAGAGCAATAAAAATTTCATTTTTTTATTTAAGTATAACATTTTAATTTAATTCATAATACTGAAACATATTCTTCATATTATTGAAATGAAATCAGTCTAATTAATTTGGTATGTCTACCGAATTATTAACTAAAGTACCTTTTGCAAAAAAAATAAATATTATTACTACAAATTTTTTTACTCCAAAAATTGATTGTTATTTTGCTGAAAGTAAAAAAGAAATAAAACTTGCCCAGCGTCTAAGGTATAAAGTTTTTTTTACAGAGCATGATAAAAAACTATTATCTTTAAAATATTTTAAAAAAGACGCTGATCAGTATGATCAGTTTGCAGATCATTTAATTGTTACACATAAATATAGTAAATTTGCAAAAACAAAGGTTGTTGGAACTTATAGGCTCTTAAAAAGTACATCAGCTAAAAAATGTGGTTTCTATTCTAAAGAAGAATTTCAAATTGATAAAATGATTAGCAATCATCAGAATCAAAATTTACTTGAGCTTAGCCGATCATGCATTGATCTAAATTTTAGAAAAAAAAATATTTTACAGTTTATGTGGAAAAAAATTCATCATTATATTTTGCAAAATAAAATTGATGTATTGTTTGGAATGGCAAGTTTCTTAAATGTTCAACCAGAGGCTATAAAAACTGAATTAACCTATCTTTACCAAAGATTTTTAATGGATGAAAAAATTAGAGTTTCGGCATTAGATCATCGCAAGGTAAATATGAATATAACAGACTTAGAAAATGTTTCAGAATTATCAATTATAAAAAATCTTCCCACGCTTGTAAAAGCTTATTTAAGATTAGGAGCTAAAATTGGAGATGGAGCAGTTGTAGATAAAATTGTTAAAACTACTGATATTTTTATTTATTTGCCCTATAAGAATATAAGCGAAACTTACCTGAAAAAATTTATATAAAGCTTTAAAAGTGAAATCATTATTATCTTGGTTGTTTGGATTTTCCTATTTGAAAAAAATTTACCAAAAGTACTATAATACTCCTGAACTTAAAGAAAATTTCTGGAACACGGCATTAAATATTTTTAATATTCGATATTCTATTTTAAATTCTGAATATATTCCCAATTCAGGTGCGGTAATAATTGTATGCAATCATCCCTTTGGTTTATTGGATGGTTTAATTATTACTAATGTAATTTGCCAAAAAAGATCTGATTATAAAATTCTAATCAATGATGAAATTTCACAAGTTGATTTAATTCGTCCCTATCTAATTCCTTTAAAACTTGATGGAAAAAAAAATAGTATAAAATTTAATCTTCAATCAAAAGAGGATGCGATTAACCATGTTAAAGATGGAGGGGCTTTAATTATTTTTCCATCTGGTGAAGTTGCAACTAAAGAAACACTTTTAGGAAATGTAATAGAAAAAAAATGGCAATCTATTCTTGGCTCAATTGTTCGAAAAACAAATGCAAAAATTTGTCCTGTTTATTTTAAGGGAAACAATAGTATGATCTTTCAAATTACGGGTCTTATTTATTATCCTCTAAGAAGAATCTTATTTGCAAGAGAACTTATCAATAAAAAAAATAAGTTTTTTGAATCTGTTTGTTTACCTCCTCTGAATACATCACAATTTACTGGAATTGCAAACGCTGACATTGCAGATCAACTTAGAAATATCACGCTTCAAGGCGAAAAAATTTTTAATAATTTGGACAACAGTTTTCTTCAAAAATTTTAGCACATTCTTCCCAAGTATATTTACTGGACAAAGCTTTACATTTATTTCTGTCAATTTTTAGGGCTTTTAAAGCAGAAATTTTTAAATCGTCATGCAAACTATCAATCTCGGTTCCTCCTGTAATATCAATAGGGCCAGGAACTCTATAAGCAGCAATAGGAAGTCCAGCGGCAAGTGCTTCAATGAGAACAATACCAAAAGTATCAGTTTTGCTTGGAAAAACAAAAACATCACTTGATGCTAAATAATTTGCAATTTCTTTATCATTTAGCATACCAGTATAAACAACATTGGGATATTTTCTTTTCACTTCATGCATTTGAGGACCGTCACCTACAACAATTTTTGTGCCTTCAACATCCAATTCTAAAAATGCTTTAATGTTTTTTTCAATAGCAACTCTTCCAACATAAATCCAAACAGGCCTTTTAAAATCTTTGACTTTTGTTCCACTGGCAAAAATTTTATGCTCTACACCTCTAGTCCAAACTTTAAGCTTATTTTCGTCAAAACCATTTTTGAATAACTCTTCTTTCATAGTTTGGGTTGTGACTAAAATAGATTGGGAATGTTTATGAAAAAATCTCATAAAACGATAAGAAAAATTGATAGGAATTTTTATTCTCTCATAAACATATTCAGGAAATTTTGTATGATAAGATGTTGTAAATTTAATCTTATTCTTAATACAGTATTTACGTGCAAAAAAACCAAGTGGTCCCTCAGTTGCAATATGAACAACTTGGGGATTGTAATTTTTTATTATTTTATTAATTTTTGGCCATGCATTTAGTGAAAGTCTTATTTCAGGGTAAGTAGGCATTGGAAAAGTAATAAATTCTTTCGGCGTAATGTATTTAACTATATGGCCACGTATTTGAAGTTTTTGTCCAAGATTATACATGGTTCTAACAACGCCATTGGTTTGGGGAAACCAAGCATCAGTGATAATTAAAATTTTATACCGATCCACAACAAAATTTAAGATACAACTCTGATTTTCTCTTGTTGACCTTGTCTAAATTCCTCTTCAATAAGCGCATCTTCTGAGATTTCTTTTCTTTTATCAAGCCAATGAATAAGTTCAAAATTACCATTAAAATGCTCAACTAAAGCCGTACAGTTCTCAACCCAATCACCGCAATTTTTATATTCAATATCTTTCATCTTCTCCATGGCGGGGTGATGGATGTGCCCACAAATAACACCCTGGGCATTTTTTTGTTTTGCAGAGCTAACTACCAAAGACTCAAATTCACTTATAAACTTTACTGCATTTTTTACCTTAAACTTTATATATTTTGATAATGACCAATACTCTTTTCCAAATCGCCTTCTAAAATAATTTAAGTATCGGTTAAATGCGATAAGAGCTTCATATGCAACCGATCCTAAGATTGATAACCATTTTGCATATCTAATGATTCCATCAAATTGATCTCCATGAATAACCCAATATTTTTTCCCATTAAGCGCTTCGTAGATTAATTGATTTAAAATTTCCACATTTCCTAAATTAATTGGAATAAACTTTCTTAAAATTTCATCATGATTGCCTGCTATGTAAAAAACGCGGGTTCCATGTCTTGCTTTTCTTAAAATTTTTTGAATTACGTCATTATGCTGTTGTGGCCAATACCATCTATTTTTTAGAGCCCAGCCATCAACGATATCACCGACTAAATATAAATTTTCAGATCTCGTATATTTAATAAATTCTAAAACCATATCAGCTTGACAACCTCTTGTTCCCAAATGAATATCTGAAATCCATATAGACTTATATTGTAGTATTTTTCCATGAATACTTTGTAATTTTGTTGTTTTGTCAAACATAAACGAATCTCTATTTCTAGTTGAATCATGATAGTGTTACAGATGAGTTAAAGTTTTTTTAAAAATTAATTACTTTAGTAGATTGTAAAGTTAATAAATAATTTAATATAAAAAAAAATTTTCATAAATACGAATGTCTTATAAATTTAATAAAAAATTAACTTTTATAATTTCTATAACCTCTATAAAACGCAGTTGTTAATATTTAACATAGTCCCCTCAAGACCTCATTTTTAAGTTATCGCTCATAAAATCCCTTCAAGAAAATGAGGTTTTGAAAATTTTTTTTCCACTATTTCTAATTAAATAGCATTTACTTTCCAATAGATTTGATCATTTAATAAATTTGTAACAATTTTATAATATTTAAAATTATGAAAAAAATTTTATTTCTTTGCACAGGTAACTCTGCACGATCTATTATATCTGAGTGCCTGTTAAATCACATGGGTGGGAATAAATTTAATGCATATAGCGCTGGTTCAAAGCCTACTGGCAAGGTTAATCCTTATGCAATACAAACTTTAATAAAAAACAATGTTAATTATAGCTATGTTTCAAGCAAATCATGGGATGCGTTTGTAAATAATAGTTTTGATTGTGTAGTAACAGTTTGTAATAATGCTGCAAATGAATCTTGTCCGATCTATCCTGGATCACCTAAAAAATTACATTGGGATTTAAAAGATCCAGCGGCTTTTGAAGGGAGTAAAGAGGAAATATTAAAAGAATTTCAAAAAACTTTTGATCTTATAAAAAAATATATTGAACAAGATTTTTTACATAAATTATGAGACAAATTGAAAAATATGTTTCAGAATTTATTGGAACATTGATTTTACTATTATCTATAGTTGGATCAGGGATTATGGGTCAAAAATTATCTCAAAATGAAGGAATAATACTATTAGCAAATTCATTAGCTATTGGATTTACATTGGTATTTTTAATTATAACATTTGGTAAGCGCTCCGGTGCACACTTTAACCCAGCAGTAACTTTGGTAATGCTATTATTAAACAAAATTAAGAAAAATGAGGCATTTTTTTATGTCATTATGCAGCTGACTGGAGCATGCGTGGGTGTAATATTGGCGAATATTATTTTCGATTTAAATGCAATAACGTTGTCATCAAAACATAGAGAGGGTTTTCAGTTAAATTTTTCCGAATTAATATCAACTTTTGGTTTAATATTGATCATTATATTAAATCAAAATAAACAAATTGAAGTTATTGGAGCTTTAGTTGGTCTGTATATTGCTGCAGCTATTTGGTTTATGTCGTCAACTGCATTTGCTAATCCAGCTGTCTCTTTGGCCAGAATGCTAACTGATACATTCACTGGTATACATTATTCTAGTGTTTTTCCATTTATTGTATCTCAATTGTCGGGAGCTTTGATTTCTTTAATTATCTTAAAAAAGATTTACAAAATTTAAGTTTGTATTATACTTTTTTTCAATACTAACAAAAAAAAGGGGAACTGTAATGAAAAAAAAATTAAAAAAACATGAAGGAAAAAAAAGAAAATTTTTAAAATCTATTTCTAAACTAAAAATTAAAATTTCTGCTAAAGAAAAAAAAGTTTCAAAAATTGATACTAAAATTGCAGGTATTGAAAAAAAAATTGCTGAAAAAAAAGCTAAAAAGTTAGCAAAAAAAAATACCGATCCAACAAGCGCATCATTAAATAATTAGATTAAAAGTACAGTATTTTGAAGTCCAGATCCATTTCTTTGGATAGGGACTTCAATCTCTTCTGAACAGTTCTGGTAATTATTTGAGAATGAATGTTCGGAACAGATAATATTATAGCACTTCCCTTTTTAGATAAAGATATACTATCTAAAAATATGGTAGATATTGATGCAATTCCAGATGCAAGTCTCAAGGCTGCTCCAACTTGTTTTGCAATTAAAATTTCATTGTTAGATAAAAGTTTTACAAAATTTAGATCTGGATAGTACTTTACAGAACAATGTCGCCAGAAACCCGCTAAAGCAATTTTGATTCTATCGCTATGGCTTAACGCTAATGCTGGTGTATTTAAAATTTGAGAAAAAACAAGTTCAGCTTTTTGAAAAGCACCCAAGCCCCAGTCCATATTACTTAACGAACAAACAGGCTTTAATAAACGTATTGGAAAATTTTCATTATCACTAAAAATATCTTTAATAAAATTATAATACTTTAGATAATTTTCTCCATAATCTCCGTTTTTAAAAGCTGAATATTCTATAAAGTTATTTAATCGATCTTCATCTATTAAATTATAATTGGCTTTTTGCATCAGCGTTCCTTCCCTAACACCGGCAATAGAACATTGTATTTTTTCTGGACCCGTTAAGAATAGCAATTGTTTTAAAATATTTGAAGCAATTGGAATATAATTTGTTCTTGATTTTGTAATTTGATCAAGTTTATGTAGTGTAGTTTTTTTTTTATCATCAAACATATTACATAAGGTCAAAGCTTCATCTCCAGTAATTTCATATTGATGAAGAATATTTAGTGGATATTGCTTATAAAAAATATCGGCTTTCATCAAAGCCCTCCAAACACCTCCCACAATATATAAATGCTTAACTTTTGTTTTTTTAAGCCAACTAATAGAATTTAATTGGTCTGAAATAATTTCTATAATTTTTTTTGTTTTTTTTTTCTTGGGCTGATTGTGTAGTCTTAATACACCGATAGGAAGTGAAGCCTTTTTTTCAATAACATTATTTTTAACACGTGCTAGCTCTAAACTACCTCCGCCCAAATCTGCTACAATTCCATTAACTTTTTCAAAACCAAGCATAACGCCAAGGGCCGAACGTTCAGCTTCTTGCTCGCCAGTGAGAACTTCCACTTCACAATTAAAAATTTTTTCTACAGTTGCTTTAAATTCAGATCCATCTTTTGCATCTCTAACTGCTGCGGTGGCAAACAGATGTACATTCGTTACTTTTGAATTATCTAAAATATTTTTAAATCTTTCTAAAACTTTTAAAGAATATTGCACCCCTAAAGGGTCTAGTTTTCCATTTATTTCAAGATTATTTCCTAATGAACAAACAGCTTTTTCATTAAAAATTGGAATTTGCGATTTATTAAATTCTTCATAAATGAGCATTCGAATAGAGTTTGATCCAAGATCAATAACTGACTCTTTTTTAGCTGTAAAAATTTGTTGTTTTATAACTTTTCGAAGTAACATTTATTTTTTTAGATTATTTACATTATCTTTGATAATTGATTTGCCCTGACCAGACAAGCTTGGATTGTTCATAAAATATTCATGTGCCGAAAAAGTAGCACGAATTTGCTTAATCTTTGTGTAAGTTTTATCTCTGAGAGCCCAGCTTAATTTGTTATCTTTATAATTTGCCATCATTATTTGATCTAAAACCTGCGCATGTACCGTTTCATTTTTTATTCGTAACATAACTTCCAATCTTCTATCTAAATTTCTTGGCATTAAATCAGCGGAAGAAATAAAAACTAAATTATTTCTTGAAGGCATTGGAAATCCATTAGCAAAACAATAAACTCTTGAGTGTTCTAAAAAACGACCAACAATACTTTTAACGTATATATTTTCAGATAACTTTTTTACTTGAGGTCTTAAACAACATATTCCTCGAACGAATAGATGTATTTTTACTCCAAAATTTGAGGCTTCATATAAACGATCTATAATTTTTGGATCCACTAAAGAATTCATTTTTGCCCAGATTTCAGCATGCTTGCCAACTTTTGCATTTTCAATTTCTTGATCAATCAATGTATTTAATTTAGATCTCAAAAATTTAGGAGCTAGTATAATATTTTCTAACTCTCCTGGATCTCCATAACCAGTAACAAAATTAAAAAATTTTTCTATCTCGTTAGTGTACCCCTCATCTGCACTAAATAATGAAAGATCTGTATAAATTTTTGCATTAATAGGATGATAATTTCCAGTTCCAACATGGATATACTTTTTTAAACTACCCTCCTCTTCTCTTATAACCAAGCTTGCTTTTGCATGAGTTTTTAAATGAACAAAACCATAAACAACTTGAACACCTGATCTTTGCAATGATTTAGCCAAACTAATGTTTGCCTCCTCATCAAATCTTGCCTTAATCTCAACAACAGCGGTGACTGATTTTCCATTTTCTGCTGCTTGCTTTAATGCTTTAACAATTGGAGAGTCGAGCGTTGTTCGATACAATGTTTGTTTAATAGTTCTAACATGACTATCAAAAGCCGCTTGATTTAAAAATTGTATTACAGCATCAAATGTTTCGTAAGGATGATGAACAATCATATCTTTTGCTTGAATAGCTGCGAAATAATCATTATTAAATTGATGAACTCGTTCAACATCTCTAGGGTTGAAAGGTTTGTAGTAATAATTTTTTTTACCCTCTTTTAAAATTTGTGAAATCTCATGCGTTCCAACAAATTCTTCAATTTCATCAACTGTATCCTCATCAGCTTTTAAATTTTTTTGTAAAAATTTTTTTAATTTTTCATTAGATCCTTTTCGTAATTCAAGCCTAACAATTCTACCTCTTTTTCTCTTCTTTAAAGCTTTCTGATAAAATAAGACTAAGTCCTCAGCTTCATCCTCAATTTCAATATCGCTATCTCTTGTTATACGTGCAGAAATATAATCTTTTATGACATACCCATTAAATAATTGAGAACTAAATGAACTAACTATTTCTTCTAAAGAAATATAGTTTTTTATATTTGGCGATGAACTTATATTATAAAAACGCTTTAAAATCTTTGGAAGTATGACAATTGCATAGTGTGATTTTTTTTTCTCAGCTTTTTTTAATTCCATCAAAAGAAAATGGCCTTGATTAAATAAGAAAGGAAAGGGATGGGAGGGATCAATTGCTTGTGGAGTTAGAACTGGAGCAATTTCTTTTATAAATATAGACAATAAATTTTGTTTTTCACTTTCAGTAAGTCGATTAAAAGTTTTAAAAAAAATACCTTCTTTGGCTAAGTTCTTTTTAAGTTTAGACCAAATTAAATTTGATTTCTTTAATAATTCAACAGTTTTAATTTTAATTTTTTTTAATTGTTCTTTTGGAGTTAGGCCATCGATCGTTTTATGCTTAATTTTCTCTTTCATTTGAGCATAAACACCCGCTACACGCACCATATAAAACTCATCAAGATTATTAGATGCTATCGACAAAAATCGAACCCTTTCATATAAAGGAATATCTTTATTATCAGCCTCAGATAACACTCTTGAATTAAACTCAAGCCAAGAAATTTCTCTGTTATTGTATTTGCTTGTCATAATTTTTTAACTAAAAATTTATATATATTAGAAATGTTAACATTATATGTCATGCGCCATGCCAAATCTAGTTGGGATCAGGACAATATATCTGACTTTGAACGACCTTTAAGTAAACGAGGCCAACATAACGCAAAATTAATGGCTAAAGTGATGAAAGAAAAAAAAATGTTTTTTGATATAGCTTATGTCTCTGGTGCTAAAAGAACAGTTGAAACATTTCGATATATAAAAGATTTAAATCTTAAAAAAAAGAAAATAAAAAAAGATCACTACCTAACAAGCATTAAAAGTTTACTAAAAAGTATTCAGACAACAAAAGATAAATACAAAAGTGTATTAATCTTAAATCACGAGCCCCTTGTATCAAAATTAACCCATCAATTATGTTCAAAATTTAAAAATTCACCAAAAGATATGATAGATAAATTCAGCACTGGAGCTGTTGCTATTATTCAATTTGAAAAAGAATCCTGGGAGAAAATAAGATATGGTGATGGAAAATTAGAAGGATTTATAAAACCGAAGTATTATTATTGAACATCTAAAGCATATCCTGCTGATCGAACTGTTCTAATTAAATCTACTTTTCCCTCAAGATTAATAGCCTTTCGAAGTCTACGAATATGAACATCAACAGTTCGTGTTTCAACGTAAATAGCATTACCCCATACTTGGTTTAACAATTGCTCTCTTGAATAAACACGACTTGGATTTTTAATAAAAAAATTTAACAAATTATATTCCGTAGGTCCTAGTTTAATTTGGTTATCTCCACGATAAACTCTTCTAGATAAACGATCAATTTTTAAATCTTTGAAAACTACTATATCTTCGATTAAGGATGGCTTCGCTCTTTTTAATAATGCTTGAACTCTCAAAACTAGCTCTTTTGTACTAAATGGTTTAGTTACATAATCGTCCGCACCAGTCTCAAATCCTCTAATTTTATCAGTTTCTTCTGATTTTGCAGTTAACATGATCACGGGTATAGATTTAAGTCTTGGCTCTCTTTTAATTAAATCGCAAACTGCAATTCCGGACAGATCTGGAAGCATCCAATCTAAGATAACTAAATCTGGTAAATTTTTTTTTACCTGCTCAATACCATCCTCGCCATTTTGAGAAATGATAATTGTATAACCCTCTTTTTCTAAGTTATATTTTAATAAAGTTGAAATAGATTTTTCGTCTTCTACAATTAAAACAGTTGCACTCATCAACAATAATTATTGTCCCGATAATATATCAGATTGTCCCTTAGGTCGATCACCTTCAATGTCATCTCCAGTTACTAAATAATAAACTGTTTCAGCAATATTTGTTGCATGATCTCCCATACGCTCTAGATTTTTAGACATAAATAAAAGATGAGCAGCTGGTTTAATGTAATTTTTTTCCCCTTCCATAAATTCAGTTACAGAATTCATCGAAATATCAATTAAGTTATCAATTTCCTCATCTGAGTTCCAAACCATTTCAGCAACTTTTGCATCCCGATTTACAAATGCATCTAGAACTAATTTTAAATTTTTTTGAACCTTTTCAGAGGCTGCACCAATTGTTTTTTTTATATTGTCAGGGAGCTTTACAGACACATAGCGTGAACGTTTTGCGATATTCTTGGCCAAATCTCCAATTCTTTCTAGATCACCTGAAATTTTCATTGCAGAAACTGTTTCCCTAAGATCGATAGCCATGGGTTGCCTCATAGTAATTAAGTCAACAACTTGCGCTTCAATATTCTTTTCGAGTTCATCGATACGATCATCTTTGCCAACAATTTCATCAACAAATTCTTGATCATTAGTCAATAAAGCTTCAGTTGCATCTTTAATTTGTTTTTCAGCAAGCGCTCCCATTTTTGCAATCGTATTTGTTAAAATGCTCAACTGTTCGTCGTAGGATTTTACTAAATGTTCTGCCATATCATTAACCAAACCTTCCTGTTATATAATCCTGTGTCATTTTATTATCAGGATTCTTAAATAGTTTATCTGTTGTATTAAATTCAATCAATTTTCCTAAATGAAAGAAACCGGTATATTGAGAAACTCTTGCTGCTTGAGACATAGAATGAGTAACAATAGCAATAGTATATAATGATTTTAATTCATCAATCAAAGTCTCAATTTTAGCTGTAGCAATAGGGTCAAGTGCTGAACAAGGTTCATCCATCAAAATAACTTCTGGATTAATTGAAATTGCTCTAGCAATACATAATCTTTGTTGTTGACCTCCTGATAATCCAGTTCCAGGCTCATCTAAACGATCTTTAACTTCATCCCATAATGCAGCTTGTTTTAGACTGTTTTCAACAATTTCATCCATGTGATTTTTATCTTTTGCAATTCCATGAATGTCAGGTCCATAAGATACATTTTCATAAATACTTTTTGGGAATGGATTTGGTTTTTGAAAAACCATACCAACTCTTTCTCTCAATTGAACCACATCAACTGATTTATCATAAATATTTTCCCCATCGATTTCGATCACTCCACTGACTTTACAAATATCAATGACATCATTCATTCGATTTAAACATCTAAGAAAAGTTGACTTTCCACAACCCGAAGGTCCAATTAAGGCGGTGACCTGTTTTTCTGCTACATTTAAATCAACATCAAATAAGGCTTGTTTTTCTCCATAAAAAACCGAAACACCTTTTGCTTTAATTTTATTTTTCATTTTGTTTTACCATTTCCTTTCAAATTTTTGTCTTGCCCATACAGCCAAAGAATTCATGATGATTAAAAATCCAATTAGCAACATAATCGTTGCAGAAGTTTTTTCAACAAAACCTCGCTCTGCTGACTCTGACCACAAATAAATTTGCACTGGCAAAGATGTTGAAGGATCAGTTGGAACAGATGGAACATCAACAACAAAAGCTACCATTCCTATAAGCAAAAGTGGTGCTGTCTCACCCAAAGCTTGTGCAAGACCAATGATTGTTCCTGACAATGTTCCAGGCATAGCTAGTGGAACCACATGATGCATAACAGTTTGAACTTTTGAAGCACCCACTGCAAGTGCACCTTCACGTATTGATGGGGGAACTGCTTTTAATGATGCTCGACAGGCAATAATAATTGTTGGAAGTGTCATTAAAGATAACGTAATTCCGCCAACAAGTGCTGTCGATCTGGGAAGACCAAAAACACCCAGTAACATTCCCAATCCCAAAAGTCCAAATACAATTGAGGGAACTGCTGCCAGGTTATTAATATTAATCTCAATAATATCCGTAACTATATTTTTAGGAGCAAATTCCTCAAGATAAACTGCAGCCATAAGTGCAATAGGAAAAGAGATAATCAAACAAATAATAATAGAAAAAAATGATCCTATAATAGCACCAGCCACACCTGCAATTTCTGGATCTCTAGAATCTCCACTAAATAAAAAGTAGTTACTAAATACAGTTTTAATTTTACCCTGTTCTAATAAATTATCATAAATATTTAATTGAAAATTATTTAATCGCCTTCTATCTTCTGGAATATCTCGGGGGAAATTTCCTTTATGCAATTGGTCTAAATCATCAGACGCTGTTAGGTCAATCATTACTTTTTTGCCAAGAGCATCTGGATTATTTATTAAATAATTTTTGATCTCTAATTCATAATTTCCACTTAACAATTGTTTTACATCCTTCTCCTCTTCAGCGTTTGAATAAGGAAATAAACCTGTTGCAGCTTTGTAAGTCACATCAAAAAACTCTGCAGATTTGATTTGTTCAATATTTGGATTTGCAACGTCTTTTAGCTCCAAAAGTTCTTTATTAAAATCAACTTCAGTTTGTATCGTTGTTTTGACAAATGCAGTGCTGCCTGTTGAAAAAACTTTTAGTAACAATAAAAAAACAAAAAATATTGCTATAGCGATTGCGCCAATTCCCATTAGCCTAAAACGCTTTTCAGCGGTGTATCTTTTTTTTAATCTTTGCTCTCTAGTCATATTTTTCTCTGTATTTATTGACAATACGTAGTGCAATGAAGTTTAAAATTAGAGTAAGCACAAATAAAGTAAGTCCTAAAGCAAAAGCAGCTTGAGTTTTGGCACTAGTGAATTCTTGGTCTCCAACTAAAATCATAACAATTTGTGTCGTTATGGTGGTTGTGGCTTCTAGGGGATTAATAGTTAAATTGGCAGCCAAACCAGCCGCCATCACTACAATCATTGTTTCACCAATTGCTCTAGATACTGCTAACAAAATTGATCCAACAATTCCTGGTAATGCTGCTGGGAATACAACTTTTTTGATTGTTTCAGATTTTGTTGCACCAAGTGCGTAAGATCCTTCTCTCAAAGATTGAGGAACGGCATTAATAACGTCATCAGATAAAGATGAGACAAAGGGGATGATCATAACTCCCATTACTAAACCTGCAGCAAGTGCACTTTCTGATGAAACATTGATACCTAGATTTTCACCAATAATTCTAAAAAAAGGACCTACGGTTAATGCAGCAAAAAAACCATAAACCACAGTTGGAACTCCTGCTAAAATTTCAATTATAGGCTTGCCCCATTTTCTTTGTTTGTTGGAGGCATATTCTGCAAGATAAATTCCAGAATATAAACCTATAGGAACAGCTACGCACATTGCAATAAAAGCAATAAATGCTGTACCTGCAAAAAGTGGAACTGCACCAAATGCTTCTCTTAAATCTTTTGCTTCCTGAGCTGTCATATTTGCAGGATCGCTCATAAAAGCTTTTTGTGGAGACCAATTTAATCCAAAGAAAAAATCTAAGGGATTAATTTTTGTAAAAAATTGTATAGTTTCAAATAATAATGAGACAATAATTCCGATAGTTGTTAGGATTGCCGCCGCTGAAGATAAAAATAAAATTATAGTAAATATTTTTTCGACACTATCACGAGCATGAACATTTTTATTAATTTGATTAAATGAAAATAGAGAAGCAATAATAATAGCACAAAAGAACAAAACAATTTTAGCACCCTGAGAAACGGAAAGTAAGCTTTGGTAAGTCTCGACTCCAGATTTAATTCCATTACTAATTTGGCCAGTAAAAGTACCTTGAGAAAAAGAAACAATTTGTGAATAAATTAAATTAAGTTCGTCCTTTGAAAGCTCATTTAACGACATAGATTGAATTCGAGACTCAATTAAATTTTTTAAGATAATTGGTTCGAAAAAAGTCCAAAACGAAATGATTAAAAAAGCTGGAATGGAACACCATAAAGCTTGGTAGTAACCATAAAACTTGGGTAGAGCCTTGGGTTCAATAGATCTAACTAATGCTACTTTTTTAATTTTTGATCTTCCAAAATAAAAACTAGAAATCGCAAAGAGAACAAGCGTTGCCAACAAAATTGAATTCAAAGTGTCCTCTTACTGTTATTTTGAGGGCCTATTTTAGGCCCTCAAATTTTAAAAACTCAAACCTAGTTTAAACTAATTGTTTTTAACTGAGTTCCAGCTGTTCTTACTGTTTTGTAAGTTTTGTTATCCAAAGGTACCAAACCAATATCAGTTAAATAACCTTTTGGACCCATTGTTCCTTTAGCAGTAAACTCGGCTAAAAATTCTTTAATGCCAGGTACTACACCAACATGAGATTTTTTCACATAGAAAAATAAAGGTCTTGCAATTGGGTACGAATAGTCTTGGATTGATGCTAATGAAGGTAATTTTCCTTCAATTTTAGCTGCTTTAATTTTATCTTTGTTAGCAACTAAATAAGAGTATCCGAATAATCCAAACATTTCTGGATCAGCAGCAAGTTTGTTTACGATTAATGTATCGTTTTCACCTGCTTCGATCGCTAAACCATCTTCTCTTAATTTAGCGCAACCTTTTTTAGCTTTATCACCCATAGCTGTTTTAAAACCTTTTGAGCAACCTTTTCCCATTACTAGAGAATTCCAAGCATCTCTTGTTCCTGATGTTGGAGGAGGAACCATGATTTTGATACCAACATTTGGTAAAGACTTATCAATGTCGCTCCATTTTTTATATGGGTTAGCAACTACTTTACCATTAACATCTACATCGTGAGCTAATGCTCTCCATAATTGCTCTTTAGTAAAATCGATATTCTTAGCTTTTACTGAATGAGCAAAAGAAATACCATCGTTACCTACAATAATTTCAACGATATCTTTTACACCGTTTTTAGCACAAAGAGCTTTTTCTTTAGATTTAATTGCTCTTGAAGCATTCGTAATATCAGGATGCTGAGTACCAACGCCAGCGCAGAATAATTTCATTCCTCCGCCAGTTCCTGTGCTTTCAATAACTGGTGTTTTAAATTTTCCACCTTTACCAAACTTTTCTGCAACTACAGTTGCATATGGGTAAACAGTTGAAGAACCAACAATTTTAATTTGATCTCTTGCAGATGCATAAGAAGTGATAACCAATGCAGCAAAAAGGGACAAAATAAAGTTTATTTTTTTCATTTTTAATTTTCCTTTGTTTTAGTTTTAGAGTTTAAGTGTCCCGGATTTAATCTTATCAAGAGTCATTTATGTTATGAAATTGTTAAACTTTTGTTACAAAGACCCACTTTTTAGTTGTATTAAAAAAGCTCA
>VTPD01000048.1 GCA_008638015.1 Pelagibacteraceae bacterium
CTTGCAAGTTTAATCGCATTAGTTTTTTCTTATCTAGAACATAAAAATCCAGAAACCAGTATCACGTTTGCCAAAAGTATTTTAATAGGGGTTCCTATCTCATACCTTTTTTTTCTACCTTTCTTTTTTGCTAAAAGTCTTGGTATGAATTTTTGGTTGATTTATGCGATTGGTGTTATCTTGCTAGTTGTTGGATTTGTGTTGCATCGTTATATCGTCTCATTATTTTAAATTTAGACATTTGATCTAACTTTTGATAATTTAACCCTTAAGGAGCTACATGGTGTTTAATTTTATTTCAAATATCTTCAAATCAAAAAATAAACAAATTGAAGAAAAAGCTTTTCAACACTTAAAAGAAGTTAGTGCTATTTCAAAACTTATTGCTAGGGAAAAAAATGATATCAAACTAAGGGGTTTGGCTTTTTCTATGCAACGCAATTATGATCAGGGCATGAAATTATTAGAAGAAATTAACTTCGACATGAGTAAAATTGAAAAAGCTTACTTTGATCCTAAAAAAACACTATCAGCGGAAAATTATAAAAAGGTAGAAGCTATTCTACAAAACGCAAAAACCTTCGAAAAATCAAAATGAATTGGTTTCTTTTATCCCTGCTAGCTGGGATAATAGTCTTCGCCCTCATCATTCTTCCTTTACTAATATCGAAAAAGGCTGAAAGAAATAGCAAAAACCAAGGTTCATGAAAACGAAGCGAAAAAGAAAAACCTACCAACAAAAAATAAAAAAATCGAGACAACGAAAAAATGTAAAAGGAATTTTACAAATACTACAAACGAAACGGTCTTAAGAAAAATAATTCAAAGCGATAAAAACAATGATGGGTGTTGTAACCAAACTAATAGTCGTTGAGGTAACAATAACACTTGCAATATTATCTACATGCTCCTTGGGTGAATACATTTTTGCCACTAGATACGTAAGTACAGCAGAAGGCATTGAACACTGAATTAATAAAGCGCCTGCTTGATAACTTTCTAAATTCAGCCAACGAATAATAATAAAAGCAATGATCGGTCCAGAAATTAATCGCACTAATGATATAGCTAAATTACCTTTAAAGTTAACTGCTTGTAATTTGGTTAAAGCAATTCCCAAAGATGTCAGAATTAAAAAAATAGTAGCATAAGCAATTAGCATCGTCGTATTAATGATAAATTGCGGAACTGGTATTTGAAAATATAAAATACCTCCCGTTAAAAAAATAGCATACATTGGAACGGAGGTTACCAGTGGCTTCAAGGAAAGTTTGCCACTTGCTAAGAAAATTCCAATAGTAAAGTGAAACAACATAATCATTGCAGCAATCGAACTTGCAATGGAAAAACCACTTGCGCCATAGGCAAACAAACACAAAGGTAGACCAATATTTCCTGTATTCGGTAAAATTAATGGCGGTAGCTCCATTAAAATATTTCTTTTTAAGATAAGTAAAATAATAATTCCCGTTACTGCAAACAAAGCAACAAACAAAGCTGTGATCATGGCAAACTTAAAAAAAACAGAAAAATCTAAACTGGTAGAAGTTAACGAATAAAACAACATACTCGGAACACCAATCGATCCTGAAAAACTAGTGATGAAATTGGTATCGAAGTTTGGATTTTTTTTTCCAATCCAATATCCAACTCCAATAATAAAAAAAACTGGAAAAATAACTTCTATAAGTTTTGCAAGTATAGCTAGCTGCATGAATAGGGATGAGAAAAATTAGAAAATATATTTATCAACTAAATAAACAGCAAAACCAAGAGCAAGTCCTAATAATATCCAATATAGATTATCTTTAATCATTGTATTTTTCTTAATTTTTACAAAGGACACTAATTTTCGTTAATGTCCTTTTGTGATTTACCTAACTAATACTGCTTCTTAGACTTGCTTTGTTTAGGCGCAGTACTTTTAGGCTTTTTCTTTTCTTTTTTTACGTCTTTACTTTTGCCCATAGTTGTTACCTGTTTAAGTTAATAACTTTAACGTCTTTTTTGTACTACTATAAATAATCTTTACAAGAAAAACTTCTAATTTAATATCTAATCTATGAACAGACTCACTGCTAAAGACTTTGATCAAAAATTATTGGATCTATATGACTTTTATGCTCATGGAAAAATAAGCAAAAGAGAATTTTTAAAAGAAGCCAACCGCTTTACCGTAAGTGGAATTACAGCACTTGGTATTTTAAAACTATTAAGCCCGAACTATGCTTATGCGGAACAGGTGAATTTTAATGATCCAGCAATTAAACCAAGCTATGTTACGTATGACTCTCCGCTAGGAAATAACAAAGTAAAAAGCTATTTAGTTGAACCCACAACGATGACTAGCACAACTGCTGCTGTATTAGTCATTCATGAAAACAGGGGACTCAACCCTTATATAAAAGATGTAGCACGAAGAGTTGCTAAAGCTGGTTTTGTAGCACTAGCACCAGATGGCTTAACTTCTCAAGGAGGTTATCCTGGAAATGATGAAAAAGGAAAAGAACTACAAAAACAAGTAGATCCAGTTAAATTGATGAATGACTTTTTCGCAGGTTATGAATTTTTACGTAGTAAAAAAATTGGAACTGGTAAAGTTGGTTGTGTAGGTTTTTGTTATGGAGGAGGAGTTTGTAACGCTTTGGCAGTTGCTTACCCTGAATTACATGCTTCGGTTCCTTTTTATGGAAGACAAGCTGCTGAACAAGATGTACCAAAAATTCAGGCACCGTTATTACTACATTTTGCAGAACTCGATAGAAGAATTAATGAAGGTTGGCCTGTGTATGAAGCTGCCTTAAAACAACATAAAAAAAATTATACCGCTCATATGTATCCAGGAGTGAATCATGGATTTCATAATGATAGCACACCACGCTACGATGAAGCTTCAGCTAATCTTGCTTGGGAGAGAACAATATTATTCTTTAAAAAATATCTTGCTTAAGCAATATATAACCAAGGGTAATAAAATTACCCTTGGTTAAAAAAAAATTTAAAAATTATTATTAGATTTAGTAGCTAGGTGTCCTAAAATTTTTCCTTTGTTAGAACCCTCTTTCACCATATAGCCTGGCGTACCATTAGCATTTACGGCAACCGCTTTAACACTTTTTTGCAAAACTTTTCTTTTTTGCTCAGCATCGTGCGTAGCACTATAGCTTTTTAGTAAGTGTGATTTTATATCCATCTTAAGTACCTCTTGTTAAAAGTTTACCTACTTTTAACTCATGTAGATGAGCCACTTTTTGTATCCATGTGGATGGCGCATATCACCTATACATAATATGCATAGGTCAATTTACGCTTTTTTACAAAAGTGTCAATTGGCAATTAAGCTTTATTTTAAGCCACAAAATACATAGCAAATCCTAAAATCGCTATGCAAGAAAGGCTAAATAAATTTATTTTTAATGTATTTGTCATAAGAATTTTTTACCCTTATTCGGCAGATTTTTTATATGTTAATTTGATATATCTCCCATCCTAAAAATAGATGACTTCGTTATTAAATTGCCTTAACCTTTTGTTATGGATGAAGAAAAAATCAAAGAAATTGACTGGAAAACGATCAGAAAAAGTATCCAAATTAGCCTTATTTGGTACATTTTAATTTTAGGCGGCTGGTGGCTCATGGGTATCTATCCTCAATTTATTTTTTCCTTAGAAGGACAAATGATCATTGCAGGTTTTTCAGGTTTTGTTGGCTTTCTTCAGTCAAAAGGTCAATAAAACTGTGATTTTATTGCAATTTAAAAAAAATAATTTTTGTCATAATTTTTTCCAAAAAATTTGCTATACAACAACCCGTCTCAGCATTCGTTCCTTATTTGGCCATCTTAATCCTTTACGGAGTTATGCTGAGACACCAAATAATTTCTTACACTAAAATTAAATGTTAAAAAAAATTCTTATCATTGCATCCATTGTTACCCCTTTTTTACTCTACTATATTTCCAATGTGCTGGTAAAAAAAACTCCTAAGCAATGGCCTATTGTAAAACTTGCTTCTGCAAGTCTTCTTTTGCTCTTAATTGTTTTAGTTTCTTATCGGTTCGCTTATGACGCACCCGCTGGTTTACAATATACTCCGCCAAAATTAGAAAATGGAAAAGTTATATCTCCAAAACTTAATTAGATTATTTAATTTTAGTCTTGTATAAATTCCTGCAAAATGAAATTTGACTATAACCATATTTTTGAAAATGCTCTTCGCCAATTAAGAAGTGAAGGAAGGTATAGAGTATTTAATAATATCACTAGAAAGCTTGGAGAATTTCCTAAAGCAGTTTTTAGCAATGAGATGGGCATTAAATCCGATGTTACGATTTGGTGTAGCAACGATTATCTTGGCATGGGACAAAACCCAGAAGTAATTGATGCATTTGTCAACGCTGCAAAAGCTGTAGGTGCTGGTGCTGGTGGAACAAGAAATATATCTGGAACATCAAACTATCACGTTGAATTAGAAAAAGAACTTTGCAAATTTCATAAAAAAGATTCTGCTTTAATATTTACATCTGGTTACATTGCCAATGAATGTGCTTTGAGTACCATGGCAAGATTTTTACCTAATTGCATGGTGTATTCGGATGCAAATAATCATGCTTCGATGATTGAAGGAATTAAAAATGGAAAATCAGATAAACAAATTTGGAAACACAATGATGTCGATCATTTAGAATATTTATTAAAACAATCTCCTAAAGAGCAACCCAAAATTGTTGCCTTTGAATCCGTTTACTCCATGGATGGAGATTTTTGTCCTTTAGAAGATATCATCAGAGTTTCAAAAAAATATAATGCACTCACTTACTTGGATGAAGTGCATGGAGTTGGTTTGTATGGTGAACATGGTGGAGGTCTATCGGAACAATGCAATGCAACCGAAGGCTTAGATATTATTGAAGGAACGTTAGCAAAAGGATTTGGTTTGATGGGCGGTTACATTGCTGCAAGTAAAAATATTAC
>VTPD01000049.1 GCA_008638015.1 Pelagibacteraceae bacterium
GAATTATTATTATTTATTAATACGTCCTAAAAAATCTCAATTAAATTTTCTCTCAGATCCCAAGCTTAGAAAATATCTCATTCAACAGCAAGATCGTTACTTATATTGTGAAAAACAACCGGGAAAATTAGGTGACAGTTTAGTTTACAGCATATTTAAAAATAAACACGGGACGCTAAATTTATCTTTTATTGATTTGTATATCAAAATCTTAAGTTTCAATGATGGGCCACATTCATTAGATGAAAAGCTTAATCAATATTTATTTGATCAAAAAATTTATTTTGAAAGAACTAGAATTTATCCGCACAAACCAAGCAGTTGACCAATTTCATTAAATAATTATATAATAATAGCAGTCCTGATTTAGAAACTAACTCTACTTGCTGGGACTTTAAACAAAACGCTAAAGGAGAAACAATGAAACAACAATCCAAAAAAACTACCATACAAATTATGTATGAAACAGTCATGGAACATGGTGGTCCACAAGGTCCCTTTTCCCAAGCTGTCGTAGATGCTTATGAGAATAAAGGTATCTACGCTGACGATCCAAAAGAAAACAAAGTGATCATTCAATTTACAAAGGAGGTTCCATGCCGTTTAAAGTAGTAACAGCTAAAGAATGGGAGGCCCTAGGGCTTCCGACAGAAATTTCAGTAGTTCATTTTGGTAATACTGAGATCGTGAAGAAAGCAAAAGAACATCAGGAAAAGATAAATAAAAAAAAAGAACAAGAGCAAAAGAAAACTAATAAGTAAACACAACTGATCTATCTGGCACCTCTTTGGAGGTGCTGGATTTAAGCCACCTAGCAGGTCCAATGTGGCACATTGAGAAAGGATATATAGCAACGTGCTTTCTTTAAAACCTACAGTCGATAAGAACTTTTTTTTTTGATGTTTATTTGTTAGGTTAATCTATGAATTTTTATTCACTTGTTTGGTACTCATCATTAGCTATTGATCAAGATAAAAATAATTATGTAGCAGATTTTCTGAAAAAGAGCTGTCAAATTCTAAATCAAGAAATTCATGATGAAATTAAAGAAAAAAATTTACCTTTTAATTTTAATATAGATTTTCTTCATGTTGATAGAGGAGAGGAGGGTGTTGAGGTATTAAAAAATAAACTTTCACCAATTAATGATATCATTTTTACAAATGGTCATTCTATTAATAAATATAATGTCAATATAATTGATGTTTTAAAAAATAAAAATTTTTTTTATTTTCCACAAAACTTAACAAAAGGTTCTATCGAACAACTAGATGAAAATATAAAAAAAAGAATTTTTAAACTGTCAAGAGCTGACCAAGATGCAAAAATTATATTTATTAATGATGAAATTAATAGTTATAAAGATAAAAAAGTTTATTTCTTTCATCAAAACCTTCGACTATCTGAAAAACTAATTAACCAACATCAGCAGACAGACTATTTTGTACAATTTTCATTTAAAGATTTTGATTTAGAAAAGTTAAATAATAAATTTGACGAATTGTTAAAAGATCTCTCTAAAGATGATCTCATCGTTGTGGATTTGAATTTAAGTATTTTTAAACCTTTATTTGATTATTTAATTGAAAAAAAACATTTAAACAAAGTCATTACAACTTTTGGATCTTTGCAAAATAGATTTGAAAAAATACCATTTGATCTCATTCAATTAGTTGGTAATCACGATATTCCATCCGTTGCAATTGAAGACCTAATGTCAAAAGTGTATGGACAAGGAATAAGCGCAACGGAAAAGACGTTGTTACTTGATAGTACTTTTCGATTGGAAGTTCCTCTACTGGCATTTGAGGCTTTAAAAAAAATATATAGTAAGGATCATTTAGAGATTGTGGATACGGCTAATATTGAAGATCAGTTTATTGAAACGCTACATTCGTTTAACGGCAAGAGTGATATTTTTGTAGGAAAAAGAATTCAATATGCTTTTAATGAAAACAATGAAAATTTAACAAGAGAAAATTACGCTTTTTTCTTTCCGAATTCTTTACAGACAGAAAAATATAAAATTCCAAAAGTTTTTTATCCTAAGCAGTTCTGTTCAGTAAATAATGAGGTCAAGGCATTTGATACTGTCTTTAGTTATATTGATGTCTTAAGAGTAACTAATATTAATATTCAAGATAAGACATGGACCGCAGAGTTTTATTTAGATTTAGTATCTAAATCCTCTAATCCCTTAGAAGATATTATTTTTAATAATTTGTCATCTAATAATGACAAATTTGTTTCAAAAATCATTTGGGAAAAAAAAGATAAAAATGATTTCACAACTGTACGCTATTATATTGTTGCTAATTTTGATTTTCTTGCAATTGCCGATAATTATCCTTTCGATTGGCAAAGTTTATATATTTCTGCCAGCTTAAAGGATAGTACGAAGCAAATATTACAACCTATTCCTTTAGAGTTGGTTGATAATGAGTTTGATATTAATGAGTGGGCAATTGAAAACTCGTTTTCAGGAATCAAGTATAAAAAAAACTATTTGTATCAAGATACAGATTTACAAAAGACAGTTGTTGTTACCAAGGAAAACCGTCTGGGCTGGATTATTAGAAGAAAAAATACAGCAACTTTACTTAAAATCGGGATCCCAATGTTTTTCTTAATTTTCTTAGTTTATTATTCAGTCTTTTTAGGTTTTGAAAAATCTTCTGAAAGTATAGGAATATTAACGACCACCTTTTTATCGGCTATCGCTTTATATTTTTCTGTAGAAAAACCTGAACCAAAAAAAATGACTATTGTCGATATTATCTTTATTTGGTTTTATATCGTAAATGGCTTAACGATAACGATATTTAGTTTATCCTCATTAATTACAGAAAAAATTCACACATATTCGAGTGGTTTGTTAAAATATTTAATTCCATTCTCATTAGTTTCAATCGCTACTTATTTATTTAAAAGAGTTAAAAACAATAGAAAAGATATTCTACTTGATCGCGATCTTTAAAAAAAAATATGATTAATAAAAAAAATATTAAAAAAAAATATTCTTTTTCAATCAGCAAATATGGCGGAGAAATTGCGATGGGAATCATAACCCCAGAACAATATGATTATTGGAATGAAAAAAGTAATGAGGAACTAAAAGAATACGTTATGGGATGGCAAATAAATGAATATGAAAAAGAACATAACATTCCATTCAAAGCTCGTATGCGTAATTGGTTTGAATTTGAAGATATTCATCATACAAGTGGTGCTGAAATTTCTGATAGTCAGGAATTATATATTGAGGAATATGATACTAACGATATTTTATTAAAACAATGGGAGCCAATTAAACTGGATGCAGAAAGTATAAAAAAAAAAGGTTTGAAATTAAGTGATTATGAGTTTTTTGATTCTAATCATAAAAGTGTTGAGAATAAATATTATTTTTGGGGCAGAGCAGTTAACGAGGGAAGTTGGTATACAGAAAAAATACCATTTTTTGAGGATCTTGATATTAAAAAACTTACCTTAAATTGTTCATGTGTAGAAAATTGGGTCATTTGTAATGGCATCAAGTATAAAGGAATGAAAGAGATAGTCTATTTTGAAGAAGATATGACCGGCATAGAAACAGAATGCCATGTCTGTGAAGGATATCAATCTTAATACAGAATTAAAAATTTGAAAAAAGAAATTATTAAAAAATTTTCATTAAAACATTGTTTTCATCCATTAGTATTCATTAAAAGTAGATGCAATAAAATTAATTATTTATCTCATAAATTTTTATTTATACCTCATACTTTTTTTGAGATTAATAATTACGAAATTATAAGCAGACAATTATTTATTCACCCGGAAAAAATCAGCAGAACAAAAAAATTATTATTATTAAAAAATTTTGCAGTAAATTTAGATAAATTAAAACAATATAATATTGTTCATGGAGATATAAATTTTAAGAATATAGTTTTTACCAAAAAAAGAATATTTTTAATAGATTGGGAACCAATTTTAATAAATAAGATAAATAAAAAATTTATCCTTAGATCAACGTTTCCCTATTATTCTGTTGCGGATTTAAAAAATAAAAAAATAACAAGAAAAACAGACTTAATTGCATTTTTGTTTTTATGCGAGAGATTGTTTGCCGATAAAATTAATTTGTTTAATTTTTCAAAATTGAAGAATGATAGCTGGTTATATGCGTATACAAAAATTAATAATAAAAGTTTTTTTAGGTTAAGTTTTATTGATATTTATAAATTAGTTAAGTCAAAATACATAAATTGACATAATATTGATTTTTTTTTTAAATTTTGTTAGGTTTAATTCATGGACGAAAAACAATTTGCATATGTAATTCAAACAAATGCTTCTGAAGAAAATACAAAACTTAGTAACTTAATAAAAATTGCAAAAGTAGTTACAAAATCTCTAAAAAAAACTATAAGAAATAATGATTTGAATATCTATCAATTCATTAGCCCAAAAAAACTAGTGAATGCTAATGATTTAAGTAAAATTTCTAAAGACAATGAAGAAGATCTAATTAAATTTTGCAAAGAGTATGAAGGAAGTGCTTTTTTTCTTTTTTTTTACAGATCAAAGTTCCTATGGCATGCTAACTTTCGAGACATGAGCGCAAAGTTTGATTTTACTGCATATGGAACATTTTCAAAATTCAAACCAGGAGTTTGGATGGGATACAGTGGAGGAGAGTATGATAGTGGTATTGTTCATGATCCTTTAACTGGGGATGTAGCTAGTTTTGATGAATATAATCTAAACAATAAAGAAGCGAAAAAACGTAAAATTTCTTGGATAAAAAACTACTTAACAATTCAAGAAAAAGACATAAAAAAGTTTTTGTAAATTTACTATTAAAAAAACAAAATCTTATTAGTGATTAATGAACATTACTTTAAATAAATAATATGAAATTCTTTGTAACTTTTAGATACAAGTCCTATTATG
>VTPD01000050.1 GCA_008638015.1 Pelagibacteraceae bacterium
TATTGTTTTATAATCTTTAATTTTTTGCGCTTTACTAAAAAAACTAATTTTTTTATTGGTGTAACCACCAAGTTTAAGACAGAAATCTACTTTAGAGTTTAAGGCTGCATGGTAATCATGCTCACTATCGCCAATGAAAATGGCATCCTTTCTTTGTAATTTAAATTGCTTAATCACATTTAGCAAAACACTGGGATGAGGTTTTTTATATGTAAACGTATCTCCCCCTGCTACAAAAGTGAAATATTGTTTTAGACCTGATTTGTGCAAAACAATCTTAGTTAGTTTTTCTAACTTATTTGAACATACAGCAAGCTGATAGTGTTTTTGCAATCGTTTGAGCAAACGTTTAATTCCAGGATAGGGTCTTGATTTCACATACACATTTTTTTTGTAATAGGTAAAAAAGAAATTGTACATTTGTTGTCTTTGCTCGTCGGTTACTTTCTTGTTTTGCATCGCAAGCGACTTAATAATATTTCCCATAATACCTTGACCAATAATGCTTTTTACTTTTTTGTAACTTATCGGTTTAAAACCAAATGTTTTCAAAGTTAGATTATTCGCAGTCATGATATCTCCGCCAGAGTCCACCAGGGTTCCGTCTAAATCAAAAATGATGAGCTTTTTATTGGTTAAATCCATTACAAAAATTTAATTTTTGCAGGATCTAAGTATATTTGGATTTCTGCTTTTGGTGCATGAATGGCTTTGTCAATTTCATGAAGCGTATCGACCACTAAAGCATGATTATTCACATTCACAATATATCTGACAATGTTTCCTAAAAATTCTTGATGTTCAACAATACCTGAAAATGCTTGAAGATTACCTTTCTGCTCTAAATACAAATTTTGTGGTCTTAACAAAACAGAGGAACCTTTAGCATCGCTCGCAAGACCTTGGATGACCAATCCTTGATTGCTGGTGAAAACCGTATTTGCAATTGTTCCTTCTAGGACATTAGTCGTACCTAAAAAGTTTGCAACAAAAGTGTTGGCAGGATTGTTATATAGGTCCACTGGTTTTCCCATTTGCTGAACAACGCCTTCGTTAAAAATTGCAAGATTGGTGGACATCGCGTTTGCCTCTTCTTGATCATGCGTTACAAAGATTGTCGTAATACCTAATTGATTATGCAAATCTAATAATTCTTTTCTCATTTGCACTCTTAACTTTGCATCTAAATTAGAAAGTGGCTCATCTAGCAATAATACTTTTGGTTTAACGACCAATGTTCTTGCTAAAGCAACCCGTTGTTGTTGACCACCAGATAATTGATAAGGGTATCGTTTACTTAAATCTTGTAAATCAACTAACGCTAAAATCTCTTTTACTCTTTGATCAATTTCATCTTTAGGGATTTTTTTTTCTTCTAATCCAAAACTAACATTTTTATAAACAGTCATATGCGGCCACAGTGCATAGTTTTGAAACACCATTCCCACATCCCTTTCCCAAGGATTAGAATTACTTACCTCTTGTCCTGCAATATACAGCTCACCCGATTGTGATTTTTCAAAACCCGCAATTAATCGAAGTAAGGTTGTCTTGCCACAACCGGATGGACCAAGAAAAGTATAAAAGTCTTTATTATGAATAGTTAAATTGACATCTTTTAAGACATGGTTCGTTCCGTAAGAAACGTTAATATTTTTAATTTGAATAATGGGATCTTGCATTAATCTATCTTAGCCTCCATTCCTCTTTGTTTATAGTTTTTTTCAATGATTAATTGGGACAAATAAGTTCCAGCAGCAACAATCAAAACTCCAATCACTCCAAATCCAGCCCCAGGCCCTCTACCCGCTGCCGTTTGCATATAAGAATAAATCGCATAAGCCAATGGCGCATCAGTTTCTGTCGACACCAACATAATCGTTGCAGATAATTCAACGGTTGCCGTAGAAAAACTGGTGACAAATCCAGCTAACAAACCGCCCGTCATTAAAGGGATTAATATTTTCCTAAAAATAGTAGTTTTTTTTGCACCTAAAGATTCAGCTGACTCTTCTAAATATTTACTAATTTGCATCAGCACTGCATTACAAGCCCGCAAGGCATACGGCAATCTTCGCACGGCAAGAATGATTACAATCATAAACCACCAGGAAGCAAGCGGCTTATCATTCCAAGGTAAATTAATAGAATAAAATGTTCGAAGATATCCTATTCCTAAGACTAACCCCGGAATAGCAAGCGCACTCATCGCAATGTAATCGAGTAATTGTCTTCCAACAAATTTAGTACGAAGCACAATGTAAGAAATAAAAAACGCTAAGACAATATCGATAAAGGCTGCAATCGAACAATAGAGCAAAGTATTTTTGATAAAGACACTATTGTCAAAGACTGCCTTGTAATGACTAAAGGTATAAGCGTCAGGTAACACACTAAAGGACCAAATCGTTCCAAAGGATAATAAAGTTAATGCAATATGCGGAGATAAAACTAAAAATAAAATAAAAAAGACAACAGCATAAGCAAATACTTTTTGATGCGGTAAAAAATTTCTTTTCACCATTCCTCCACCACCCTTTTGCAACATCGAATAATCTTTTCCCCCTAACGCAAGTTTGGCAACCCACACTGCAGCAATGGAAGTTAAAACAAGAATAACTCCAATTACATAACCCATGGGATCATTGATACCAATGGAAGAAATTCGTAAATAAGCTTGAGGTGCAAGCATGGTATTCACATCTAGCAATAACGGCGTTCCTAAATCATCAAACACTTTCAGAAAAACTAAACTAGCTCCCGCTACATAGCCTGGCATTGATAAAGGAAGAACAATTCGTCTAAAGAGTTTAAATCCTTTGGAGCCCAAGCTTTGCGCTGACTCTTCCATCGTGCGGTCGATGTTATTTAAACTGGTAATCAAGTTAATTAAAATAAAAGGAAAGTAATGAATGGATTCAACAAAAATCACACCGTTTAATCCTTCCATAAACGGAATTTTAAATCCGAACCAATCATCTAATAATAAATTGATGGATCCATTGCTACCAAACAGTAATTTCATGGCAACCGCTCCTACAAAAGGAGGCATAATTAAAGGAATAAAACCAAGACTTTGAATAAGAACCGAACCTCTAAAATTAAATCTTGCAGTAAAATAAGCTAGCGGAATCGCAAAAATAGAAGCAACCACCACAGACATGGCAGCTACATAAAAAGAGTTATAAAAAGACTCGATAAACAGTGCACTTTGAAAAAAATCGTAAAAATTAAGAAAAGTGAAATGACCGTTTTGATCTAAAAAAGAAACATAAAATACTTGAAAAATAGGAACAGCTAAAAAAATTAGCAAAAATAAGCCAATAAAAACTGCTGTTGATTTTAAAAAAAGATTTTTAAACATAAATAATTTATATGGCCCCAACTTTTTTAGTTAGGGCCATACAATCGATTATAGAGATTTTAATGCTTCTTCAGCTTTTTGTTTAGCTAATGCGTAATTCGCAACTACTTGCTTGTCCCAATCCGCTTCTACTTCGGCTTGACGAGTACCAGCGTATTTTTCTCCATCTTTTGCTTTCTTTCTACTTTTTTTAAATACTTTATTGAAAGCAGGATCATTCGCTTGTGCTTCTGTGATTGGTAGTTTTGCCACTAAAGCTCTTGCTTCAGCAATCAATTGTTTTGCTTTGGCATTATTCTTGTTACCAAGTTTTTTTTCCGCCGCATACACTGCTGCCATTGCAGCTCTTAACTCATCCATTCGGTATGTAATCATCACATCGAATAATGAATTAACAAGATTGTATCTATTTTTAGATAGCGTTACGTCAAACTTCACTGCTGCACCAATGGAACTATTCTTAAATGGATTAGGAAAGTCTTTTGGAGCTTTAGAGTAAGTTTTTGGATTAACTGGTAACCTTCTGATTTTTGGATCTAGCAAAATTGTTTGACCTTCTGGCGAAAGCAAGAAGTCAATAAACAATTGTGCATTTTTTTGGTTCGGAGCATTTTTAATGATACCAATGTTTGCCGGAACCAACGTAGTAATGGTTGGATATACAAATTTCACTGGGAAACCTCCACCAATCGAAGATAGTCCAAAGAAATCGATCACGATCCCAACACCAAAATCACCACTGTTCACACCATCGGGTACACCAAAACTTCTTGCTGTGACGGTTTTAAAGTTTGCAGAAATGAATTTCATTTTTGCCCAACCTTTGTCAAAACCATCTCCTTGTAATAAAGTTTCTACGGTTAAGTGCGTTGTTCCTGATCGTGATGGAGCGCTCATACCTGTGTGACCAAAATAAATTGGTTTTGCTAGATCAATCCACTCTTTTGGTTCTGGTAGTTTATTTGCTTTTAGATATCTTGTATTCCACATCATGCCGTATCCAGCAGCTGCAAAGCCTGTATAAAATCCATCCGGATCATTGACAGGATAAGAACCTACTTTCGCTGGGATACCTTTTACTTTCGATGTGTATTTTTCTAATAGCCCATCTCCTTTTAACACTTCAAATGCATCGGGTGCAGAAGCCCAAAATAGATCGGTTCCATTATTTGATTTTGTTTCTTGAATATACTTAATTCCAGCTGTCGTTTTTTTTCCAACGATCTCAACTGTAACGCCTGAGTATTTTTTTTCAAATGCTTCCTTAAATTTTCCGCTTAAGTCTTTTGGAAATGAAGTAACAACTGTTACTTTTCCAGAAGCTGCGAAAGCATTAGAAGCAAATAATAGCGCAATAAAAATTGCTAATATTTTTTTCATTATTATCCCCCTTAAATTTATGTAAAATTATCAAATAACAAATATTTGATCAATGCAATTCAAAACTAAAGTTAACAAATTGTTGATAAATCAAATAGTTTACTTCCAAAATATAGAAGCTAAAACAAAACC
>VTPD01000051.1 GCA_008638015.1 Pelagibacteraceae bacterium
CCTACAGCTACTGTAATTTTTTGATTTTCTATGCCTAGAATTATAACTACTGAACTTTTTAAAAGTTTTTTATTATCATCTATTAAACCTCTAATTTCTTTACTTGAGATACCATATACAATTTGGGTTCTGATTAAAAAATTACTTTTTTGATGATCAGTTATAATATTTTTTGTTGGATCATTTAAAATATAGTCTTTTTCGATTTTGCTAAAATTTTCTTTTAAATTTAAAATTTCTTCTTCAACACTTTTGAAGCTTTTAAAAATATAATTTTTATCTAAGCTTAAAATCTTATTTTTTAATAATTTAATTTCTTCATTTTGCGATTGAAGAAGTTCTTGATTCTTTTTATTAATCTCTTGTTGATATATATCTAATTCCTCACCTCTTAATGCTTCTATTCTTCTAACGCCAGATGCTATTGATCCCTCAGATATAATTTCAAATTTATTGATTTTTGATAAATTATCCACATGCGTTCCACCGCATAACTCTAATGAAAAAACCTTATTATCTCTTTTTCCCATTTGAACAACTCTAACTTCATCACCATATTTTTCTCCAAATAGCGCCATTGCGCCTAATTTAATAGCTTTGTCAGGTGTCATAATTGTTGTTGTAACAACTCCACCCTCTTGAACTACATCGTTCACAATTTGATTAATTTCTATTAAATCTTTTTTTTCAATTTGATTTGGGTGACTGAAGTCAAATCTTAACCTATCTGGCCCAACATAAGAGCCTTTTTGGGAAACATGCTTGCCTAGTTTTTCTCTTAAAGCAGCATGCAATAAATGTGTAGCTGAATGGTAAGCTTTTATTTTTTCTCTTCTTTGTTTATTTATAATTAATGACAAATTATCCTCGACTTTCAAACTTCCTTTTGAAAGTTTTCCAAAATGAACAAATAAATCTCCAAATATTTTTTGAGTATTCATTACTTCAAAAAAACTATTAGAATTAGAAATTTCACCCACATCTCCAATTTGTCCTCCAGATTCTGCGTAAAAAACTGTTTGATTAAGTATCAAATACCCTTCCTCATCAGCATTGATTTCATCAACAATATTCTCTCCTTTAACAATACAAAGAATTTTTGCATCTATGCTATCTGAAGTGTACCCGTAAAATTCTGTAGGTCCTGTTTTTTCTTTTACTTTGAACCAAATTTTATCTAATCCAGAAGATCCAGATCCTTTCCAACTAGATCTTGCCTCTTGTTTTCTTTGTTCTGATAGTAATTCAAATTCACTCTGATCAATAATAATTTTTTTTTCTTTTAAAACATCTTGAGTTAGATCAACTGGAAAACCATAAGTATCATACAATTTAAAAGCTACAGATCCTGGCAAAATATTATTTTTGATATTCATAACTTCCTCATTAAGAATTTTTAGTCCATTTTTTAACAATAAAGAAAATTTTTCTTCTTCTGTAGAAATAGTTTGAATTATTAAATCTCTAGCATTATCAAGCTGGGTATATTCATCTTTCATTAACTCAATAACTTTTGGAACAATTTTATACAATATTGGATTTGTCTTTCCTAAAGTATTACAATGTCTCATTGCCCTTCTCATAATTCTTCTTAAAACATATCCTCTTCCTTCGTTGGATGGAGTGACACCGTCTGATATCAAAAAAGCAGTGGCCCTTAAATGATCTGCTATAACTCTAAAGCTAGCAATATTTTCATTAGACACTTTTGTTTGAAATAAATCTTCTGAATTAGAAATAATTTTTTGAAATAAATCAATTTTATAATTGTCATGTGTACCCTGCATTACTGCAGTCATTCTTTCAAGACCCATGCCTGTATCCACAGACGGTTTTGGTAATGATATTCTTTTATCTTTTGCAAGCTGCTCAAATTGCATAAATACCAAATTCCAAATTTCAATAAAACGATCACCATCTTGATCTTTAGTGCCTGGTAATCCTCCCCATAAATGATCACCATGATCATAAAAAATTTCAGAGCAAGGTCCACATGGACCTGTATCACCCATCGACCAAAAATTGTCTGTTGTTGCAATTTTAATTATTCTATCATCTGAAAAACCAGATATTTTTTTCCACAAATCAAAGGATTCCTGGTCTTCAGAAAAAACAGTCATGTAAAGCTTATCTTTGGATAAACCAAATTCTTTTGTGATCAAGTCCCAAGCATATTTGATTGCCTGCTCTTTAAAATAATCACCAAATGAAAAATTTCCCAGCATTTCAAAAAAAGTATGATGTCTTGGTGTAAAACCAACGTTTTCTAAATCATTGTGCTTTCCTCCTGCTCTAACGCATTTTTGAGCAGTAGTAGCTCTTTTGTAAGATCTTTTATCTAATCCAGTAAAGACATTCTTAAATTGAACCATTCCTGAATTGGCAAACATTAAAGTAGAATCATTTTGAGGAACTAATGGACTAGATTCTATCACTTGATGAGAGTTGGACTCAAAAAAATTTTTAAAAGTACTTCTTACATCTTCAAGTGTTTTTTTACTCATAATTCAATAAATACAGCTTTTGAAATATAAGTCCATATAAGACAAAGGGCGCTTGAATTAAGCGCCCTTGAATACTTTAAGATGACTAAAAATAAAGCAATGCTATTTGTCTGTATCTTTAACTACTTCTTTGTCCTTTTTTAATTCAGAAATATTTTCGAGTTTCTTTTCTTCTTTTTCTAATGATGCAGCATTTCCCATCATTTTATCAGAAATTAATCCAGCATTCGCCCTAATTGCCATTTCTATTTCTGCAGCTTCTTTAGGATTATTAGACAGGTATTCTTTAGCATTTTCTTTACCCTGTCCAATTTTTTCACCTTTGTAAGAATACCATGCGCCAGACTTCTCTACTATGTCTGCTTTAGATCCAAGGTCTACTAATTCACCGGTCTTGCTAATTCCTTGTCCATACATAATATCAAATTCAACAACTTTAAAAGGTGGTGCCACTTTATTTTTAACTACTTTTACCCTTGTTTGATTTCCAACTATTTCTTCACCATTTTTAATAGCGCCAATTCTTCTAATATCTAATCGAACTGAAGAATAAAACTTTAAAGCATTTCCTCCTGCTGTCGTTTCTGGGCTACCAAACATTACTCCAATTTTCATTCTAATTTGATTAATAAAAATAACCATTGTGTTTGATTTAGAAATACTACCTGTGAGTTTTCTTAAAGCTTGACTCATTAGTCTAGCTTGTAAACCCATATGATGATCTCCCATTTCTCCTTCAAGTTCTGCTCTAGGAGTAAGGGCGGCAACAGAATCAACTACTAATACCGATATGGCTCCAGATCGAACTAGAGTATCTGTAATTTCTAACGCTTGCTCTCCAGTATCTGGCTGAGAAATTAATAAGTCTGTTGTATTAACTCCTAATTTTTTTGCGTAACTTGGATCCAAAGCATGCTCAGCATCTATAAATGCGCATACTCCACCATTTTTTTGAGCTTCAGCAATAACTTGTAAAGCTAAAGTTGTTTTACCAGAAGATTCTGGTCCATAAATTTCAATAATTCTACTTTTGGGCAATCCACCAATTCCAAGAGCAATATCCAAGCTTAAAGATCCTGTTGAAATGGACTCAACATCCATTACCTGCCTTTGACCTAGCTTCATTACTGATCCTTTTCCAAAATTTGAATCAATTTGACTTATTGCTGCGTCTAATGCTTTTTGTTTTTCTTTTTGATCTGTGTGCGCTTCACTAACAATTTTTAAGTTACTTTCTTTTTTGCTCATTTTGCTTCCTTTTATTATTTATTTTTATTAAACGAATCTATAATTCAAATGTACACATTTTGTTCTATTTATCAAATAATAAATAAAATATTGATTTATATGAATTTTATCTAAAAAAGGTGCCTAATCCAGTTTTTTTTGGAGTATTCTTCTGGATTGTAAATTTTAGCCTCTAATTTCAAAAAATTAGCTGTTAAATTTCCTATTGTTTTAAGAATATAAAATCTTGATAAAATTTCATTTCTCTCAGAGTTAATCAAATTCAATCTTGCTTCCAATAATAACCCTCTAGAACTCAAGACATCAAGCGTTGTTCTCTGTCCTGACTCATATTCTTGTTCTATTCCTTCAAAAGCAATTTCAGCAGCTTTAAGTTGTGCTTTTGCAAGGTCGAGTCTACTTTGATTTAATTGATAATCAGACCAAGCTAATGAAGCTGTTTTGTTTACTTCATTTTTTTTATCTAAGTAATCTAACTCGCTACTAATTTTTAAAGCTTTTTTCTCTTTTACTAAAGAATAACCTTGTCCACCGCTATAAATTGGTATTGAAACCTCTGCAGAAAATTCAGATTGAAATCTTTTATCTACTGTAGAACTATACTCGTCATACTCGGATGCTTTGTATGACAAGGAAGCCTTTGGGGCAAAAGCAGATTCCTTGTAATGATTAAGCTCATCAACTGCTCTTTTTGCTTTAAGATCTGCTATAATTAAACCTGGATTATTTTGTTCAGCTAATGAAACAGTTTCATTAAGAGACTTTGGTAAATTTAAATCTATAATTTGATTAATATTTAATTTTTCAGGAAAATAACCAACTATATTTTTAAAATTATTTTTACTATTTGCTAAAGCATTTTGAGAACTTAATAATTTTGATTTAGCAGAAGCCAAAGAGGATTCGGATTGAGCTAAATCAGATAATTTTATAGATCCCTTATTATATCTAGCTTTATCAAGCTCTACTTGTTTGTCAGCAAGATCTAAATTATCTTTATTTATTAAAACTTGTTTTTGATAAAGTACTACTTCAGTAAAAGCTTCTACTGTTTTATA
>VTPD01000052.1 GCA_008638015.1 Pelagibacteraceae bacterium
GTTCAAGATCAGCTAGTAAAATATTTAATGTTGATTTCTTAAAATCAAAAAATTTGCCCTATCCAGATTGGTTATAAAATTTGGCTTAAAAAAAGTTTAGTTCTTTCATTTTCAGGATTTGAAAAAAATTGTGCAGTTGGTTTTTCTTCAACAATGCTTCCTTCGTCCATAAAAATAACTCGATCAGCCACTTCTTTGGCAAATGCCATTTCATGAGAAACTACAATCATCGTCATACCTCCTTTTGCAAGATCTGTCATAACATCTAAAACTTCTTTAATCATCTCAGGATCTAAAGCAGAAGTAGGTTCATCAAAAAGCATTATTTTTGGTTCCATACATAATGCTCTTGCAATAGCAGCTCTTTGTTGTTGTCCACCAGATAATTGGCCTGGAAATTTTGATGCTTGATCATCGATTTTGACTTTAGTTAAATACTGCATTGCTAATTCCTCCGCATCTTTTTTTGGCATTTTTCTAACCCAAGAAGGAGCTAAGGTGCAATTATCTAAGATACTTAAATGAGGAAACAAGTTAAATTGCTGAAAGACCATTCCTACTTCACTTCTAATTTTTTCAATACTTTGTGTGTGGTGATCTAGAGTAATATCCCTAACTTTTACTACACCATCCTGGTGTTCCTCGAGTCTGTTAATACATCTAATTAAAGTCGATTTACCCGATCCTGAAGGACCACAAACAATAATTTTCTCACCTTGATAGACGGAAAGATCAATATCTTTAAGAACATGAAATTCACCATACCATTTGTTAACTTTGACTAATTCTATAACTTTTTCTTTATTCATTTTTTTTCAGTACTATATTTATTCTCTAATTTCTGACTGTAACTGCTTAAGAAGTAAGATACCACCCAAAAAATTGCCGCTGCAAAAACATAGCCCTCTACAGCCATGCCGAGCCAATATGGGTTTGCTTTTGCAAGATTAATCATTCCTAAAATCTCTGCCATACCAACAAGAACGATTAATGGAGTATCTTTTAGCAATGCAATAAAAGTATTTGCAATGCCAGGTATAACTGTTTTGATTGCCTGTGGAAGAATAATAAAAATATTCATTTTCCAGTAGCCCATACCCAAAGATTTTGCAGCATCATACTGACCTTTCGAAAGAGATTGAAGACCTCCACGAACAACTTCGGCAATGTAAGCAGACTCAAATATTGCAATACCTATAGCTATTCGAAGTGTCTTATCGACATAAGTATCTGCTGGAAGCAATAAAGGGAACATTACAGCCGCTGCAAACAAAACAGTAATTAAGGGTATACCCCTCCAGAATTCAATAAAACAAATGCTAAAGTATTTAATAACTGGTAATTCAGATCTTCTGCCAAGAGCCAAAAGCACACCTAGTGGAAAAGAAAATATAATTCCAAATATGGCAAGGATAAAAGTTAAGGCCAGCCCACCCCATTCTCTACTTTCAACAATTTGCATACCAAAGGATCCGTGAATTAGTATAAATGCAATAATTGGGAAAATAAAAATTAAAAAAAATAAAATATATATTTTAAACTTATCCTTTACAAAAAAAGAAGCAGCTATGGATAGAATTAATATTAAAAAACTTAAATTTATTCTCCATATATTCTCTACTGGATAGAATCCATACATAAACTTTTCAAACCAAACTTTTACAAAAACCCAACAAGCACCAGAGGTTTTACAATCTGTTTTTAATTTTCCTTCAAAAGTAGCGCTTAAAAAAGCCCAATCAATAAATGGTGGTAAAGAAATAATAATTAAATAAATACAAAATAACGATATTAAAGAATTAAAAACACTCGAAAAAAGATTTTGTTTAGACCAGTTTATTAAATTTTTAATTTTCATATTATTTTGAAATAAAGGCTATTTTTTTATTATACCAGTTAAGAATTAATGAGATAAAAAGGCTTATTGATAAGTAAGTCATCATAACAATAAAAATAATTTCGATAGCTTTACCTGTTTGAGACAAAGAAGTTCCAGCAAAAACACTTGTAAGATCTGGGTAGCCAATACCAGCAGCAAGTGATGAATTTTTTACCAAATTTAGGTATTGATTAGTAGTTGGAGGAATAATTACTCTTAACGCTTGAGGAATAATAATAAGTTTTAAAGATAAAGAGTTATTTAAACCAATTGATTTAGCAGCTTCTTTTTGACCCTTGCTTATAGATAATATGCCAGCCCTTACATTTTCAGCAATAAATGCAGAAGTATATAATGAAAGTGCAAAAAGTAATGCTAAAAACTCTGGAACTAATTTAACACCGCCAACGTAATTAAAAATTCCAAAATTTTGAATTAATTTAGCTTGTTCAAATTTTAACCCTACATTACCCAAAAAAGAAAAGATTAAAGGAAATAATATTAAAAAAACTAAAGATAATTTAAAAACAGGTAAGTATTTACCAGTATTGTAAAACATTTTGTTGGAATAGTATTTAACTAAAAAAATAGTTAATATTGCAAAAATAATTCCATATAAAACAAATGGAAAATTTGTAAAAATAAATTTTGGAAAATAAAAACCTTGTACGTTGACTATTAGAAAATTTAACAAGATTAAGCTTTTTTCTGTCGAGGGTAAATTTCTAAGTACGACAAAATACCAAAAAAATATTTGAAGTATTAAAGGTAGATTTCTAAATAACTCTACATAAAAAAGTGATAATTTTGATAGTAGTAAATTCTCAGAAAGCCTTGAAATACCAATGACAAAACCAAGAATGGAAGCAAAAATAATGCCAAAAAAAGAAACTAACAAAGTATTTAACAATCCAACTAAATAAGCTCTACCAAAACTAAAAGAGCCATCATAAGGTATAAGACTAAATTGAACATCAAATCCAGAGTTAGTACTTAAAAAATCAAAACCAGAAGTAATATTTCTTGCTAAAAGATTTATTTGAGCGTTTCTAGTGAAATAAAATATGAGAAGACAAAAAAATAATAATAAAAAAAACTGAGGCAAAAAATTTTGCCATTGCAAGTTTTTGCTTAAGTTATTTTTAAAATTAGATAATTTTTTCATCTCGAAACCTAATAAAAAAGGGCCAAAATTAATTTGGCCCTTTTATTTTAAGATAAATTTATCTTACTGGTGGTGCGTATAGAATTCCACCTTTTGACCATAATTGGTTAGGTGAACCGTTTCTAGCTAAACCAAGTGGAGTTTTTGCTCCAACATTTCGCTCATAAACTTCACCATAATTACCAACTTGTTTAATTATGTTGTAAGCCCAAGTATTGGAAAGACCTAAGCTCTTACCAGTATCACCTTCTAAACCTAGTAATCTTTTAATATTTGGATTATCTGTTGATTTCATTGAATCAATATTTTTAGAACTTACACCAAGTTCTTCAGCTTCAATCATCACATAAAGTGACCATGCAGCAATATCTTTCCAGTTTTGATCGTTTCCTCTAACAACAGGACCCAACGGTTCTTTTGAAATTGTCTCAGGTAATACGGTATGCTCACCAGGATTTTTCATTTTAGTTCTTTGTGCCGCTAGTCCAGACTTGTCTGTAGTATAAACATCACATCTACCAGCATCATAAGCTGCTACAGCTTCATCTGCTTTTGTAAAAGAAACTGCTTCGTATTTAAGTTTATTTGCTTTAAAATAATCTCTTAAATTTAGTTCAGTTGTTGTACCTGTTTCCACACAAACTTTAACGTTGTTAAGTTTTTTTGCAGTATTAACTTTTGCAGCTTTTCTTACGATAAAACCTTGACCATCGTAAAAATTTGTTCCAACAAATTCTAGGCCCAATCCAGCATCTCTAGATAAAGTCCATGTAGTATTTCTTGAAAGCATATCAATTTGACCTGATTTCAATACTTCAAATCTGTCTTTAGCGCTTAAAGGTTGATACTTAACTTTATTAGCATCACCCAAAACAGCTGCAGCAACAGCTCTACACATATCTACGTCTATACCAGACCATTTACCAGAAGCATCAGCGTTTGAAAATCCAGGAACACCCTGAGACACTCCGCAACTTACTGATCCTTTTTTTGCAACATCTTCTTTCGTTCCTGCTTTTACAGCTGTTCCTGACAGAACAAATGCAAACAAAGCTAAAGAACCAAAGAATTTAAACATATTTTTTGACATAATATATCCCCTTTTGGTTAAATATATTGTGACTATACAACAAGAACAAAAAGATACAAAAAAAATTTACTTATTTTTTAAAAGATACGAATTGAGAAGTTTTTTTCTCAAAACTTGATTTTTTTTCAATTTATACTCGTATTTCATAGCAATATTCTTGCTTATAAAGGATTTAGAAAATACCAGTGCCCAAAAGTTACCCCTTGTAAACTTTGCTCCCTTATTTGAATTATGTAAATTTAAACGTTTTAGGATGTTAGAAGTGTATCCAACGTATGTTGCATTACGTTTTTTACTGAAAATCATATAAACAAAATATTTTTTTTTAATCTTGGAAGAAAAAGTCATCAAAAATGGTGCGCCCTGCACGACTCGAACGTGCGACCCTCGGTTTAGAAAACCGATGC
>VTPD01000001.1 GCA_008638015.1 Pelagibacteraceae bacterium
TTAGTGATCTTTCTGGTGGAGTGACAGGTGAAATTCACTATGTGGATGCTGGTTACAATAAAGTTGGTATGCCAGATCCAAAAAATATTACTTCTTAGTGACTATTATAAAATATTGACCTCGGGCTTATGAGTTCCGCTCCTAAATAAAAAAATTACGGTTATATTATTTTGAGTCTTCTAATGCTTCTTTCATAGAAAGCTTAACTTTGCCCCTGTCAAACCCTACTACTTTTACTGAAACTTCGTCGCCTTCTTTGACAACATCAGAAACATTTTCTACTCTCTTAGCTGCAAGCTGAGAAATATGAACTAAACCATCTTGTTTTCCTAAGAAATTAACAAACGCACCAAAGTCCATAATTTTTACCACTTTGCCTTTGTAAATTTTTCCCATTTCAGGTTTGGCAACAATATCCTGCACCATTTGCACAGCTTTATTTCTAGACTCTTCATCAGCAGCTGCAATCGTAACAACTCCATCATCATTAATATCTAATTTAGCGCCAGAAAGTTCTACGATTTCTCTAATCGTTGCTCCACCTTTTCCGATGACAGCAGCAATATCTTTTTTATCGACTTGAATTTTTTCCATCTTTGGAGTGTTTTTAGATAATTCTGTTCTAGATTCTTTAATCGCTTTTGCCATTTCACCTAGAATATGAATTCTACCTTCTTTGGCTTGATCTAAAGCTTTCTCCATAATTTCAAATGTAATTCCTGTGATCTTAATATCCATTTGTAGAGAAGTAATTCCATCTTCTGTTCCAGCAACTTTAAAATCCATATCACCCAAGTGATCTTCATCACCTAAGATGTCACTTAGAATAGAATAATCATCACCTTCTTTAATTAATCCCATTGCAATACCTGCAATTGGTTTTTTAATTGGCACTCCTGCATCCATTAATGCAAGGGAAGATCCACAAACAGTTGCCATGGAAGATGAACCATTCGATTCTGTAATTTCAGATACGATTCTAAATGTATAAGGAAAGTCTTCTTTGGAAGGTAGGGATGAGTTTATTGCTCTCCACGCTAATTTACCGTGACCGATTTCTCTTCTACCTGTTCCAATTCTTCCAACTTCTCCTACTGAAAAAGGAGGAAAATTGTAATGAAGCATAAATCTTGAACGTTCAGCTCCATCTAATGTTTCTAACCTTTGTTCATCATCTGATGTTCCTAAAGTGGTTACCACTAATGCTTGAGTTTCGCCTCTTGTAAACAAAGCAGATCCATGAACTTTTGGTAATACACCAACTTCACATTTAATATCTCTAACTTCATTTAATTTTCTTTTATCAATTCGTTTAGCGTCTTTTAAAATCTGCGTTCTAACAATTGTTTTTTCCACATTTTTAAACTGATCATTAATTTCAACCGATGAATATGTTTCATCATTTTCAAATAAAGCTTTTACTTTTTCTTTCGCTTTTCCAATTAAAGATCCTCTTAATTTTTTATCAGACTCATCAAATGCTTTTTGTAAATCATCTGTTACTGCATCTGCAATTTTCTTTTTTAGTTCAGAATAATCTTTTTCCTCAATTTTCCATCTTTCTTTTCCTGCTTCTTTAGAGAATTCTTTAATTAAATTAATCACTTCTTTTGCTTTGTCATGACCAAATTTAACTGCATCTAACATTTGTTTTTCTGTTAATCCTGATGCTTCAGACTCGACCATCAAAACTGCATCTTCTGTACCTGCAACAACTAATTCTAATTGCGAATTTGTAATTTGTTCTTTGGTAGGATTTAAAACAAAGTTTCCATCAATTAATCCAACTTTAGCGGCAGCTACCGGTCCCATAAATGGAATACCTGATATCGCTAATGCTGCAGAACTTGCAATCAATGCTAAAACTTCTGGATCATTATTTTTATCGTAAGAAATTACTGTAGGTAATACTTGCACTTCATTTCTAAATGAATCTGGAAATAATGGTCTGATAGGTCTGTCAATTAATCGTGAAATTAAGGTTTCAGCTTCGGTTGGTCTTGCTTCTCGTTTGAAATATCCACCTGGAATTTTTCCAGCTGCATAATATTTTTCTTGATAATTTACGGTTAAAGGAAAAAAATCAATATCTGGTTTTGCTTCCTTTGCTGCAACTGCAGTTGCTAGAATAACAGTGTCGCCACAGCTTAGCATCACAGCGCCGTCTGCTTGACGAGCTACTCTGCCTGTTTCTAACGTTAATTTTTTATCGCCCCAAGTAATTTCTTTTTTTGTGATGTTGAACATTAAGTTTTATTTACGCAAACCTAACTGCTCTAAAACTTTTCTATAAATAGATGGCTCTTTTTTGCTCATGTATTCTAGTAATTTTTTTCTTCGAGTAATTAATTTGCTTAATCCCATATTTGAGTGTTTGTCTTTTTTGTTTGTAGAGAAATGTGTTGTTAAGTATTTGATTCTCTCTGTTAAAATACCTACTTGCACTTCAGATGATCCAACATCTGTTTTGTGTTTTTGCAAACTTGAAATAATTTCTTTTTTATCTATTTTTTTCTTTGGCATAGTGTTTTGTTATATGTTTAAAATTCTTTTGGGATAAAAAAATCCAGATTTTAATTCTCCGAATGCGAGTACCTGGTTTTGATTTTGGGCTATTAACTTCTTTAGATCAATTTCTCCAAACTCTTCCAACATGCTTACTTTCATTCCGTTTTTAATAAGCTTAATTCTTTTATCTTCTAAATTTATGGAAGGTATATGTATTAAAACTTTATTAATTTCAAGTAAGTATTTGCTCAACTCCTCTTTTTTCATATTTTTTACAATAAAATCCATATTTAAAGAGGTTTTTTGAGAAAATTGACCATATCGATAACGTACAATTTTAGATGCATAACCAAATGTATGTAAAGCATAAGCAATATCTCTAATTAAGCTTCTTACATACGTTCCATTGCCACAAGTAACAAAAAAAGAAGTTTTGTTTGTTTTGTGATGAACAACGCGAATATTATAAATTTTGATTTTTTGTTTTTTTAGTTCAACATGAATATTTTTTCTGGCTAAATTATAAGATCTTTCTCCATTAATTTTTTTTGCAGAGTATTGTGGAGGCATTTGCTCCGTTTCACCAATCCATTGTTTAATTATTTTTTCTATACTTTCTTTATTTGGTACAATATCTGATGAATGAATAGTTTCTCCCTCTTCATCCAATGTAGATGTTTCTTTTCCCCAAGTAGCTTCAAAAAAATAAGTTTTTTTTGTTTCGGATAAATACGGAATTGACTTAGTGGCCTCACCAATTGCTACAGGTAAAATGCCTTCCGCAAGTGGGTCTAATGTTCCAGCATGTCCAATTTTTTTTAATTTAAATTTTGATTTTAAAACATTCAAGCAATACGTTGAGGTATAACCTTTTGGTTTATAAATATTGATCCAGCCGTTCATTATTTTTCTTCCGTATTGGCAATAATAATTTTTTCAATTTTTTCCGCATAATCAAAAGACTGATCTAAGACAAATCGTAAATTAGGTAAAAACTTTGCAGTCCAAGATGCTCTCACTTTTTTTTTCACCTCATATGCAAACTGATTTAAAATTTCTAAAGCTAATTCTGACTTTTCGCCTGCAAGCGGTAAGAAATAAACTTTTGCATGCCTTAAATCTGGACTCACTCTAACTTCAGTGATTGTAATAGCGCGAGATGATATTTCAGGTAAAACAATCTGATCTTTAATAAAAAGATTAGCAATAATTTTTTTTAGTGTCTCACCTACTTTTAACTGTCTTTGAGTTAATGGTTTAGAGGTATTTTCATAGTCCATTACACTTCTCTTTCAGTGGTATTAGTTTTAAAGGCTTCTATGATATCTCCTTTTTTAATATCGTTAAAATCTCTAATCGATACTCCACATTCTAAACCTGCTTTCACTTCTTTTGCTTCATTTTTTTCTCTAAATAAACTACCAACTCTGCCAGTAAATACCACGGCTCCGTCTCGAACTAATCTTAACTCAGAATTATTTCTAATTTCTCCATCTAAAACCTTAACACCAGCCACTTTTCCAGCTTTAGAAACGTTAAATACTTCTAGTACCTGACAAGTACCTTGGGCTTCCTCAGTAGTTTCTGGAGCAAGTAATCCTGATATTTTTTTTGTGATATGATCAAGCGCTTCGTAAATAATATTAAAATATAAGATTTCTAATTTATAGCTTCTGGCTAATTCTTTTGCTTCCTTGTTCGGTCTAATATTAAATCCAAGTAAAATTGCTTTTGATGCTTTTGCTAATGTAACATCTGTCTCCGTAATAGGACCTACTGCTGATAAAATTATTTTTGGCTTAATATTTTCAACTTGAATTTTTTCAATTGCATTGGACAAAGCCTCTAACGAACCATTCACATCTGTTTTTAAAATAATGTTATAATTTTCATCTGGTGCGGCCTCTCCAAAAATATCGTTTTTCTTTGTGGCTGCAATTTTCTTATCTTTTAGTTCTTGTTTTCTAAATTCAACAATTTCTTCAGCTTTTGAATCATCTTCCACAACTACAAAGTCATCCCCAGCATTTGGTATGCCTTGAAAACCAATAATTTCTACTGGTGTAGAAGGCGTAGCTTCATTAATGAGTTTTCCATTATAATCATAAATAGCTCTAACTTTTCCACTCGTTGCACCACTGACAAATAAATCCCCTTTTCTCAAAGTTCCTTTAGTAATTAAAACAGTTGATAAAGGACCTCGACCTTTATCTAATTTTGATTCAACCACAACGCCAGCTGCAGATAATTTTGGATTTGATTTTAAATCTAAAATTTCTGCCTGAAGAATAATTTGTTCTTTTAACTTATCTAAATTTTGTTTTTTTAGAGCTGAAATTTCAGCACTCAATACATCTCCGCCCATTTCCTCAACAATAAGTTCATGTTCTAATAATTGATTTTTAACTTTCGCGGGGTCTGCTCCTGGTAAATCACATTTATTAATTGCAACAATAATTGGAACTTGTGCAGCTTTGGCATGTTGTATTGCCTCAATTGTTTGAGGCTTGATCCCATCATTTGCAGCAACAACTAAAATAACGATGTCTGTAATTTTAGATCCCCTTGCTCTCATTTCAGTAAACGCAGCATGACCCGGAGTATCAATAAATGTAATTAAATTTTTATTATCAACATTCACTTGATACGCACCAATATGCTGAGTAATTCCTCCGTGCTCAGTAGAAACAACATCTGTTTCTCTCAAAGAATCTAGCAAAGATGTTTTACCATGATCGACGTGTCCCATTACTGTTACAACAGGCGGTCTGGGAACTGCATCTTTTATTCCCTTATCTTTTGATAAAATTTCTTTTAATAATTTTTCTGGCTCTTCATCCTTGATCACCTCATGACCAAATTCATTAACAATAAATTCTGCAGTATCTTGATCGATGGAATGGTTGATTGTTACTTTTACATTTTTAGATAATAAATATTTAATTACAGCACTTGCTCTCTCTGCCATACGGTTTGCAAGCTCTTGAATAGTGATAACCTTTGGAACTTTAACTTGTCTAACAATTTTTTGTGTTTCTTCTTGAGAATCGCTTGATTGTTTTTTAAATTGCTTTTCTCTTGCTCTTTTAATCGAGGCTTCACTTCTAACTCTTATTTCTTCTTCTTCATCCGATAGGGCTTTGGTTACTGTCAGCCTATAATCTCTTTTTTTAATGGCATTTTTTTTATTAGCTTTTAAAAAAAGTTCCTCTTGGATTTTTTTCTTAGCCCATTCTTTAGCCGTTTTAGGCTTTTCTACTTCGGATTTAATTTTGGGGCTATCTACAATATTACCACTAGTAACTTCTTCTGATTTTACAACTTTTACAGTTGGAGCAGGCTGCTCTTTACTTTTAAAAATATCGGATGTTTTTTTAGCTACAGTTTTATTTACGGAACTGGGAGCACTGCCAGTAAAATTCTTTAGAGTTAATTTTTTTTTCTTTTCTTTTGTGCTCATTGTTTATCACCTTACTTCTCACTAAATATTAAAGACTTTTTTTCTAGCACGCATAATTAAATCATCTGCATCTTTTCTAGAAATATCAAACTCTTCAAGGATACCATCAAATTTTTCTCTTTTTCCTTTAATTTCATCGTATCCACCAATTAGTTCATCTGTTGAAAGCTCAGCAAAGTCTTTTAATGTTTTAATGTTATCTTCCCCTAGTATTAATAACATTCCCAAACTAAGACCCTTGTGATTTGCTAAGTCTTCGTGAATTCCAAGCTCTTTAATTTTTTTTGAAATTTCTTCTGCTTCTTCTTGAATAAATTCTTTCGCTCTATTTTTTAATTCTCCAGCTGTCTCTTCGTCAAAACCATCAATTTTTAAAAAATCTTCAACATTTGCTTCTGAAATTTTTTCAATATTAGAAAATCCCTCCGACACAAGTAATTGGGCCATAGTAGTATCTATTTCCAGACTCTTAACTAATTTATCAGTACTAAATTTAAATTCCGACTGACGTTTTTCTGACTCTTCCTTATCAGTTAGAATATCAATTTCATAATCAAGTAATTTAGATGCTAATCTTACATTTTGTCCTCTTCGACCAATAGCTTTACTCAAATTATTCTCATCAATGACAACTTCAATTCTTTTTTCATCTTCAGCAATAATAACTTTCATAACTTCAGCAGGCGATAAAGCACTTTTCACTAAAGATGAAGCATCATCAGTCCAATTAATAATATCTATTTTTTCCCCTTGTAATTCGTTTACAATTGCTTGAACTCTGCTTCCTCTCATTCCAACGCAAGCTCCCACAGGATCAATTGAACTTTCTTTGGATTGAACACAAATTTTTGCTCTACTTCCAGGGTCACGTGCCACTGATTTAATGCTAATTGTTCCCTCGTAAATTTCTGGAACTTCTTGATAAAAAAGTTTAGCTAAAAATTGAGGATGTGCTCTTGATAAAAATATTTGAGGTCCTTTACTTTCTCTTCTAACATCATAACAATATGCTTTGATACGATCCCCATTTTTCAAATTTTCTCTTGGTATTAATTCTTCTCTTCGAATAATTGCCTCCGATTTTTGTAAATCAACTATGATATTTCCATATTCAGATCGTTTCACAATACCACTTAATATTTCTCCAACTTTGTCTTTAAATTCCTCAAATTGCCTATCTCTTTCTGCATCTCTGATTTGATGTGAGATAACTTGTTTAGCAGTTTGAGCTGCAATTCTTCCAAAATCTATTGGTGGCAACTCCTCATTAATAATATCATCTATTTTTGCATCTTCTTGTTTAGCCTTAGCATCTTCTAAGCTAATTTCTGAGTGTGAATTTAAAACTTTCTCTACAACTTTTAATTTTCTACCTAACTCTATTTTTCCAGAAGTTCTATCAATCGCTACATAAATTTCATTTTCAGTTCCGTATCTTGTTCTTGCTGCTTTTTCTATGGCACTCTCCATGGAAGTTAAAACAAGGTCTTTACTTATGGATTTTTCGTCAGCAACTGCGTCTGCAATTCTTATTAATTCAGTACTATCAATTCTATTATTTAGCATTTATATTTTTTGTAAAAAAAAAGGGCCTAAGCCCATTTCTTAATCGTTAATTTTGGCTGAAATTACTCCAATATTTATATTTTTACAATAACTAAAAATTGTACTTTATTTCCCAATTTATTAGCTCTCTTAAAATATTTTGTATTTTCAAGGTATTTTGGCTCTTTTTTTATGATTTTCATAGGTGCTTTGTTGGAAATTAATTCCTTTAATTCAATACTAACTTTTTCAAAATAATCTTGATTATCGGTTGCAAAGAAAATTTTACCTTTGGTTTTTAATTTATCCAAAATAGCTAAAATAAAATTAGCTTTCACTAGTCTTCTTTTGTGATGCTTTTTTTTAGGCCAAGGATCGGGAAACAAAATATAAATTTGATCACAGATAATTTTTGGAAAATCTTGAAAAAACTTTTCTACCGGAGTTGGATATAATAAAATATTAGATATTTTCTCTTCTACACATGTATGAACTAAATTAGCAACTCCATTAATAAATGGATCAATACCAACAAAAATATTATTTGGATTTTTTGTAGCTAAAGCTAAAATATTATGGCCCATACCAAAGCCAATTTCTAAAATAAGAGGCTTTTCCTTTTTAATTTTATCTGGATGAAATAATAAATTTTGTAAATTTTGATCTAGAATTTTTTTTTTTCAGGAGAAAGCTTTCTTGATTGTAATCTTCCAAAAAAAGTCTTTTGTTTCATTAAATTTCTTTTTTAAATAAATCTACTAAATTTGTTTTTTCCCAACTAAACGATCCATCTGATCCTGGTTCTCTTCCAAAGTGACCGTAGGCAGCCGTTTTTTGGTAAATTGGTTTATTTAATTCTAGTGAATTTCTTATTCCTCTTGGGCTTAAATCAAAATTATTCTGTATAACTTTAATAATTTTTTCTTCTAAATTTTTATTATCCTGAAAAATATTTAAATAAATAGATAGTGGTTGAGAAACTCCAATCGCATAGGATAACTGAATTACACATTTATCAACAATACCTGAGGCCACAATATTTTTAGCTAAATATCTAGCTGCATATGCTGCAGATCTATCAACTTTTGTTGGATCTTTTCCTGAAAAAGCTCCACCACCATGTGGCGCAGCTCCTCCATATGTATCAACAATAATTTTTCTACCCGTTAAACCAGTGTCTCCGTCGGGACCGCCTATAACAAATCTACCTGTTGGGTTAACATAAAATTTTTCCTCGGGACAAATCCAAGTTTCTGGAAGAATTTTTTTTACGTAAGGTCTTATTAATTCTTTTACTTCCTTTTGACCAATGGATGCATCATGTTGAGTAGAAACTACTACAGATGTTACTCCAACTGGTTTACCATTTTCATAGACTACTGATATTTGGCTTTTTGAATCTGGTCCCAGCAAGTTTAGCGGACCTGATTTTCTAGCTTTTGCTAACTCTTCCAAAATTTTATGCGAGTATATAATTGGAGCTGGCATTAATTCTTTTGTTTCATTACATGCATAACCAAACATAATGCCCTGATCTCCAGCGCCTTCATCTTTTTCATTTCCCGAAGAGTCTACTCCTTGCGCAATATCAGCAGATTGCTCATGCAAATAATTAAAAAACTCTAAATTTTTATAATGAAATCCTTCTTGCTCATAACCAATATGTTTAATCTGATCTCTAATTAATTGTTCAATTTTAGAAGCTTCAATTTTGGGTCCTCGAACCTCTCCAGAAATGATTACTTTATTAGTCGTTGTTAGTGTTTCACACGCAACTCTACTTTCATTAAATTCTGATAAGTATAAATCCAAAACTGTATCTGAAATAATGTCACAAACCTTGTCTGGATGACCCTCGGATACTGACTCGCTTGTAAAAATATAATTGTTATTCATTTTTCTTAAAGAAAACTAGCAATACAGACAGTATTAGAATTAGTAAATAAAAAATTTTATTTTTATAAACACTAAAAACTGTTTCTTCATTATTCAGATAAATTTCTGTAGATATTTTTGAATAACCATCAAGTTTTGTTACTCTATTTACGCTTCCATTTGGCAGAATACTTGATGAAAAACCCTGATTGGTAGATCTGATAATATGTTTTCCCTCTTCAATTGCTCTAAATTGTGAATGTACAAAATGCTGATGAACACCAACAGACTTATTAAACCAGCCATCTTCTGAAATATTTAAAATAAAATTATAAGGCTTTGTGTCAAGATTAACTGCGCCAGTAAAAATCATTTCATAACAAATTAATGGTAAAAAACTTAAAGTATTAAAAATTGATATTGGCTTTCTATCTGGACCACTTTGGAATGATCCATAACCAAAAGTAATTTTTTTTAAGTTTAATTTTTCTACTAAATCAACAAAAGGAATAAACTCTCCAAAAGGAACTAACTTTAACTTTGAATAAATATTTAAAATATTCCCATTATTATCAACTAACACTAAGCTGTTAAACATTTTATTATTTTGTAAATTAGTAGCACCAAAAATAATTACATGATTATCTAAAAAATTTTCTTTGATTGTATTTTGATAAATTTTTAGATTATTTAAATTTGAAAGCACTCCTTCAGGCCAAACAAAAACCGTTTGTTTTTTTTTATATATTTGCGGATTACTAATTGTAATAAGTTGGTTAACATAATTAACCTCATTATTTTCTAATAAAAAATTTTCTAAACTTCTATCTGGTTGAACAGTAACAATCTGCAAATTTGGTATTACTGTTAAATTATTTTTTTTTAAAAAACTTTGTCCGTAATAAAAATTTAAACTAAAAATAAGTACTAGGAAAAGTGAAACGCTAATTTTTTTTTTGAGAGAAGTTTGAACACATATAAAAAGCGGAAAAGAAAAAAAGAAAATAGATAATAAATTTAAACTATACGTTCCAAATAAATTTAATATTTGAATACTTTCAAGAGACCAGCTCCATGTATAGACAAACAAATTCCATGGAAACCCTGTAAATACATGTCCTCTAACAAAATCGAAAATAGCTAAAATAATTGAAAAAATAATAATAAAACTGAATTTTTTTGAAACAAATTTTTTGACACAAAGAAAACTCAATCCATAAAAAATTGATAAATAGGCTGGTATAGCAATTATACTTAATGGCTTTAGAATAATTAAATCAGGATCAAAATTTAATGAATAATGTATCCAATAAAGACTACAAAGAAAATAACCAAATCCAAATAAGCAACCAAAAATAAAAAAAGATTTATAACTAGAATCTTGATTTTTAATTAAAAAAAAAAGCAATAATGGAAATGCAAAAAAACTAATCCAAGTTTGATTATAGGGAGGTAATGAAAAACTTAATAAACAACCAATAATAAATAAATAAAAATACTTATATTTAGTTGTAAAAAAATTATTCGAAAAATAATTTTTCATTAACTTTAAGAATAATAAATTTTAAGTACTTTTATTTTTCTTGGATCTGCATCGATAATTTCAAATGCATACTTCTTATCCTCTGTCTTAATAATTTCTCCTTTATGAGGAACTCGATTAATTAAGGAAAAAACATACCCTCCTAAGGTATCAACTTTATCTGAGTTAAAATCCATCTTAGTTCTTTGTATAAAATCATTTACTTCCATTTTTGCGTCTGCAACAAATGTTTTGTCATCTATTTTTTTAAAATCAATTATCTCTTCATTGTCATGTTCATCCTGTATTTCACCTACAATTTCCTCCACTAAATCCTCAATCGTAACTAGTCCATCTGTTCCGCCATGTTCGTCAATGACTAAAGCCATATGCAGCTTAGTTGATTGCATTTTTAATAAAATATTTAAAACTGGCATCGAAGGAGGGACAAACAATATATCTTTCATGATATTTTTGATTTGAAATTCTTCTTTAGAGCTGCTGGAAATAAATTTAATTAAATCTTTAATATGAACCATGCCGATCACGTCATCTAGATCTTTTCTGTAAATGGGAATTCTAGAATGAGATTCTTTATTAATGATTAAAATTAAATCATCATAATTTGATTGATAGCTTGCTGATATAATTTCAGCTCTAGGAACCATAATGTCAGATGCTTTTAATTTATTAATAGTTAAAATATTTTCTAAAATAGTTTTTTCTTTATTAGTTAAATTAGAATTATCATGCCCATTTTTAGAACTTTCTTCTATCGCACCTTGAATACTTTCTCTTAAGTTATTTTTATCTTCGGTTGAAAAAAATTTAAGTATTTTTTTTATAAAATTATTTTTAGAGTTCATTGTAATTGAGATAATATTTTTTTTTCTATTTTTGACATTTCATTATATTCCTTCATGTTATCGTGCTTATAACCTACAAGATGTAAACACCCATGAACAAAAATTTTTTCAATATATTTTGCAAAATTTAACTTTTTTTTTTTAATATAATTATAAGACATAGCTAAATCACCCAAAAAAATATCATTGGGAATTTTTTTTTGTGAAAAAAAAGATTTTGGGTAATTAGGAAAAGACAAAACATCTGTATCTTTGTTTTTTTTTCTAAATTTCTTATTCAAGATTTTCATTTCTCTAGTATTGGTTAATAAAATTGATATTTCTAATTTTTTTTGTTTAAATTTTTCAATGGTTTGAAAAATAGTATGAAAATAGCTGTAAAATAGACTTTCTATATCCGATAATTCTTTTTTCCATTTATTGTCTTTGATTAAAATTTCTACTTTATGCATCTTCATTGTTTTCGTAAGCATTAATAATTTTGCTTACAAGAGGATGCCTTTGTACATCTTTTGAATCAAAATAAACTATTTTAACCTCCTCTATTTCTTTTAAAATTCCAATAGATTGGGATAATCCTGAAGTATGAGATTTAACTAAATCTACTTGGCTTGGATCACCATTAACTACCATGGTAGAATTATCGCCAAGTCTAGTTAAAAACATTTTTATTTGAGTTTTTGTTGCATTTTGTGCTTCATCTAAAATAACAAATGAATTTTTAAGTGTCCTTCCCCTCATAAATGCCAATGGTGCAATTTCTATAGAACCGTCCTCTATTCTTTTTTGCATTTTTTCAAAACCTAACAATTCATGCAAAGCATCGTACAAAGGTATTAGATACGGATCTATTTTTTCTTTCATGTCACCTGGCAAAAACCCTAGATTTTCTCCTGCTTCGACAGCTGGTCTTGAAAGAATTATTTTCTCAACATCTCCTTTGATTAACTTTTCTACAGCCACCGCAACAGCTAAATAAGTTTTTCCAGTTCCAGCAGGACCTAAAGCAAAAATAATATTGTTGCTCCTCAAATCTTTAACATATTTTTTTTGTTTCGCCGTTCTTGGCAATACTGTTTTTTTTAAAGTTTTAATTCCGGGGGCTATTTCAGTAAATTTTTCATCAGCTAAGTTTTTAGACTCAAAACTAAAAATAGACTTAACATCTTCTTGATCAATGTCGTCTTTTTCAAAAGATTTTTTTAACAATAAATTAATAACACTCACTACAGTTTCAGAATTTTTATTATTTCCTTTTATAGTGATATGATTACCCCTTAAGCTAATTTTTGTATTAGATAATTTTTCTAGTAAAAGAAAATTTTCATCATGGGTTCCACTAATTTTAGCTAGATTTATATTATTTTTGATATGTAAATTAACTGTATCTGAGTTTGTCTCTAAGACCTGTAAAAAATTTGTAGAATTTATAGAACTAACCATTAATTTTAAATTATAGTCCCAAATAAATTATTTCGTTTGTAGGAATGAATAGAAACATCTATCACATTTCCAATTATGCAATTATTGGCATTTATAAAAACAGGTTGCATATATTCATTTCTACCAAAAAACTGATTTGCTGTACTTGTCATATTTTCAATTAACACTTTTGTTTTTTGATTAATTTTGCTTGCATTAGACTTTAATTGCAAGTCAAAAAGAACTTGCTGTAATTTTTCTAGGCGCTTCTGAGCTACTGGTTTAGATATTTGATCCAAATCAACTGCTGGAGTTCCTGGTCTCTGACTATAGATAAAAGAATAGGAATTAGAAAACTGAACCTCCTCAACTAAACTTATTGTCTGCTCAAAATCTTCCTCTGTTTCACCAGGATATCCAACAATAAAATCGCTAGAAAATTCAATATCAGATCTAGCACTCTTAAACTTACTAATTAAGTCTAAATAAAATTCTCTTGTATGTTTTCTATTCATTAGTTCTAGTATTTTATTTGAACCAGACTGAACGGGCAAATGAAGCTGGGGCATTAATTTTGGTTCAGACTTAAATATATTTATTAGTTCCTCATCAAAATCATTGGGGTGAGAAGTTGTAAATCTTATTCTTTCTAATTTAGCAATCGTCGCTATTTGCTTTATTAACTTTGCAAGATTGAAATCTTCATGTTGATAGGCACTGACATTCTGACCTAATAAGACCACTTCTCTTGTTCCATAATCAACCAAATTTTGAACTTCCTTAATAATCGTATCAGCACTTCTAGAAAATTCAGGTCCTCGTGTATAAGGTACAACACAAAACTTGCAAAATTTATCGCAGCCCTCTTGAATAGTTACAAAAGAAGAAACTTTTGAAAAATTATTTTTATAAGAATTTAATGTATCAAATTTTTCAGAAACATCTAAATCAGTATTACATATTTTTTCTCTATTTTGATTATGCTCTTGAATAATGCCTGGTAACTTATGATAAGCTTGAGGCCCAACAACAATATCGACAAAATCACTTTTTTCAAAAACAACTGAGGACTCGGCTTGAGCCACACAACCTGCCAATATAAAAGTTGGCTTACTTCTCTTATCTCTAAATATTTTCTTTATTTTGCCAATATCAGAATAAACTTTTTGCGTTGCCTTTTCTCTAATATGACAAGTATTAAAAATAAAATAATCTGCAAGCTGTTCATCGTCTACTCTTTTTAGGTCAATTGATTGAAGCAAATCTGCAATACGATTAGAGTCGTACTCATTCATTTGACAGCCAAATGTTTTTATATAAAAATTTTTAGACAATTATTTTAATTTCTTACAATATAATTCTAAGCGATGATCTACTAGCTCAAAGCCTAATTTATTAGCGATTTTTTTTTTAAGTTTTTCAATTTCATCGTCTACAAATTCTATAATTTCACCAGAATTAATATCAATTAAATGATCATGATGTGTTTCAGTTACAGCCTCATACCTTGATTTTCCTTCTTTAAATTCATGACGATCAATTATATCTGCCTCTTCAAGTAGCTTTACGGTACGATACACTGTTGCGATACTTATTTTTTTATCAATCGCTACAGCTCTTTTATGAATTTCGTCTACATCTGGATGAAATTTTGTATCCATAATTGTTTCCTCCAGTAATTTTACTATTACTTTTCTTTGATCAGTAAGACGCAAACCTTTATCAATACATTTTTGTTCTAAATTGATAGCGAAAGGTGAAATTTTTTTTACCATAATTTGAAAGTATTAGAATTTTTGAGATAAAACAAATTTTTTTATTATTAGTAATAAGGAGTTATTTTTCTTTGAATATACAATCTTTTTTTGATTATATTTTCAATACTTTGAGCATCATATTCAAATGGAATAATGTTTTTTTTTTCTAAAGTAGTCTGAGCCTCATAGTTAGATATGACTCGTTGTTTTTTTAGAATTTTTTGAAAAGCATCTAAATTTATATTTTTTTTATTTGTTAGATAAAATTTTTTATTAAAATAAATAATTATTTTTAATTTATTCTTTTTATTTAAATTCATAACTTTCATTAAATCATAATTAGTAAATCCGACTATCAATATTTTATTAAGCAAAGCAAAAACTTTTATCGATGATAAAACATTTCTTATTCCAGCATAACTACCTGGTCCTAGATTGATTAAAATTAATTTTATTTTTTTTATAGGAATAAAATTTTTTTTTAAAATTTGATTAAAATCTTCCGCAAAATTATCACTTTTTAGATAATTTTTAATCATGATTTCTTTCTTGGGTTGAATATTCGATGTAATTTTTAAACAATTCAGAGTAGAATCTACAGATATAAATTTTGGTATGATCATAAAAAAAATATTCTATCCTTTTTTTGCATTAATTATATTTATGCAAAGCAACCTGATTGCAAATGAAGTATCAGAAAAAGGCATTATAGCTTTAATGTATCATAGATTTGAAGAAAACAAATATCCAAGCACAAACATAAGAATAAATGATTTTATAAAACATATAGAATTAATGAAAAATTCTAACATTGAATTTATCGATGAAAAAACATTAAAAGAAATCATTCTTAAAAAAAAAAATTATAGTGAAAAAAAAATATTATTAACAATTGATGATGCTTTTTTATCTTTTTATAAAAATGCCTGGCCTATTTTACAAAAAGAAAAAATACCTTTTATTCTATTTGTAAATACTAGAGAAATTAACAATCGGCACCCAAACTATATGTCTTGGGACCAAATTCGCGAAATACACCAATCTAATTTAGGAATAATAGGAGGGCATAGCTTTAGCCATGAATATTTAGCATTTGCAACGGAAGATGAGGTTATCAAAGACATTAATAAGTCTATCGAAGATTATAAAAGAGAATTAAATTTTAATCCTGAAATATTTTCTTATCCTTTTGGAGAATACAGTCTTGAAGTAAAAAATATTGTTAAAAAACTTGGTTACGTTATGGCCTTTGGTCAGCACTCTGGTGTTATACATCAAAGATCAGATATTTTTGAATTACCAAGGTTTCCTATTAATGAATCATACGGCACCTTAGATAGATTTAGTTTTTTATTAAACACAAGTCCTTTACCTTATAAATTTTTTAAGCCTGATGAGAAATTACTTAAAACGAACAATCCTCCCAATATTGAGATTGAATTTGAACAAAACGTTAGAAATATAAATTGTTTCACCAATGAAGGTGGCTCCTGGAAAAAAAGTGAAATTACTTATTTGGATAACAACTGGATAAGAGTTTTATTAAAAGAAAAATATCAACCGCGTAGAGGAAAAATTAATTGCACATTAAAAATGAAAGATGGGTCTTGGGGTTGGTTAGGTAAGCAATTTATTGTTTCGGACTAAACTATATTTGGTTTCTTTTTCTTAGATAAAATAGCATCATCAAAGTCTGTTAATGAATTTTGTTCAATTATTTTTTGTAATCTTTCAACATAGACCGTGCCGATTTCTGAATAATTGTACAAATATTTTGCCAATTCCAATCCATTAACTCTATTTAAGGTTTTTCGTTGATTAGCTCTCATTTCTCTAAATTCCTTATAGCTTGCATGGGTATTTAGATTCTTTTTGTAGGAAGAAATAGAGGCTCTTATAATTTTAAATGCAGCTACTTCAAATTTTTCATTCTCTTCTCTTTCATTTGGGACTAATCCTTTACCTTTTTTCCAAGTTCTTGCTCCATAAAGAGAATTTCCTTCCATTGCAAATCTTGAAGTTCCCCATCCACTTTCATATGCGGCTTGAGCTAAAGCGATCGATACAGGTATGATATCCATTTTAACTTTTAATTCCTCTAAATCGTTATTTAATACTTTGTATTCTTTAAACTTTTTGTTTAACCAATCCTTTTCTATTGTATCTAAGGTTTTCTCTCTTGATATTTGATTTAAAATCTCTCTGTCCTCTAAGATTTGCTCATTCTCATAAAGAACTAATGGCAAAACAACTCTAATAAATAATTTTTTTCTATCATTAATATTATCTATCTGCTCGATGCCAGTTGGTAATTTAGAAAGAAAAATAGGTTCAACTGCTTTTCCTTTCCTTATATCTTTTAAATTATAATCTTCTTCTTCAAATAAACTAATAATAGTTCTCGCGTCTATATTATTTCCGAAACCTAAAATCTGTTTATCGCCAAATTCATCTGGTTTTATCTTGGGTAGTTTTAAACCAAGCTCAGAATTTTTTTGTAAGTTATTATCAATAGTAGCAACATCATCTAGAGAAGATCTAATATAATCTAAAGACTTGTCTTCCATCAAAACCTGATATTGGTATTTATTTTTATTTAAATGAATATTAACTGTTAAAAGACAAATAATAACTGCAACAAAGGATCCTCTAGCATACGAAATGCTATAATGTTTTTGTAATTTAGCATTTAGTTTTATCTTTGATCTTCCAAGAATGTGTTTGTTGATATTTCTAAAAATATTAGCATATGAAAAAACTAGTAACCACTTACGAAATAGGTATTTTTTAACAGAATGTGATTTATTCATTTAAGTTAACAGCGGTGACTGAATTAACTTCTGGAACATAGTGCTTAAGCATTCTTTCAACGCCTTGCTTTAAAGTTATGACAGAACTAGGACATCCGGCACAACTACCCTTCAGCATTACCTCTGCAATTCCATCTTTAAAAGATTTTAACTGAATATCACCTCCATCCATAGCAACTGCTGGCCTAATTTTTTCACTCAAAACTTCTTCGATTCTCATAGAAACATCGTCCTTAAAATTGCTAATTTTTTCAAAAGACAAAGGAATAAAATCCTCTTTAATTTCAGTTGAAAGAATCTGTAAAGCGATCGTGGAAACTTCATCCCATGATTTATCTGATAATTTTTTGATAGTAATAAAATTTGAATCAATAAATATTAATTCTATTAAATTTGTCTCAAATAATTTTTTAGCAAAATTAATATTTTCACATTCACTCAAAGATTTAATTTCTTTTGAACCAGTTTTCACAATGGGAAAACTAAAAATAAATTTTTTGGACTCTGGATTTGGTGTTTCTGTTATATCAATCATAATACTGTGATTTTAAAGGTTATCTTAGATTATACTTATTAGAAGAGTAATTTAAATATCTGATTAAGCTAGTAAATCTATATCTTTTTCACTTAAAGAGCCAGGGACTATTACTATAGGTATGGCAAGATCTTTGATTCTTTTGCCTGTCAATTCTTCTATGATCGGGCCTGGGTTTTCATTGTTGGGAGAAGAAGCCAATACGAGAAAACGAATATTCTCATCTTCCTCAATTAATTTCATAAGTTCATCTATTCTATCACCAATCTTAATTATAATTTCACTTTCAATATTAAATCTTTTTTTTATTTTTTGTGCCCACTCTCTACAAAGCTTTTTGGCTTCACTAGTTTCTTCCTGCTCAATTAAATTTTCTACTCTAGCCCATTGAGCATTCATTGCTGGATCAACTATATAAAGTAGTGATAATTTTCCATCTGTATGAATTGCTCTATTGGCAGCAAAATATATTGCATTAGATAATTCTTGACTATCATCAATTACAACTAAAAATTTTTTCTTCATATTCCAACTATTGATTTAATCTCTTTTAAATTTTTTTCTGCTATTATTTCAGCTTTCTTCCTTCCATCCTGCAAAATATTTTCTAAAAACTTAATATCAGTTTTTAATTTAACAATTTGTTTCCCAATAGGACATATTTTATCAACCAGTACTTCGGCTAAAGCCTTTTTAAATTCTGAAAACTGCTTTCCATCCCATTCCTCTAGGGTTTTGATTGGTTTTTGATTTTTCAAAGCAGAAAAGATATTGATTAAATTTTTTGCCTCTGGTCTGTTATTCTCTTCATTTATATTAATGCTAATTGGCTCACTATCAGTTTTGGCTTTTTGAATTTTTTTTATGATTAGATCTGAATCGTCGGTTAAATTAATTCTGGATAAATCAGACTCATCTGATTTGCTCATTTTTTGAGTACCATTTCTTAAACTCATAACTCTTGAAATTCCTTCTGGTATAATGGGTTCTGGCATTTGAAAAAAGTTTTCATTGTTAAAATCATTATTAAATTTCATTGCAATATCTCTGCACAATTCGAGATGTTGTTTTTGATCATCTCCAACAGGAACGTGAGTTGCTTTATAAAGCAAAATATCTGCTGCCATTAAAACTGGATAAGTAAAAAGACCTACGCTAGCTTTTTCTTTGTTGGATCCCGCTTTTTCCTTAAATTGTGTCATTCTGTTAAGCCATCCAATCCTTGCAACACAATTAAATATCCAAGCTAATTCAGCATGTGCTGAAACTTCGGATTGAATAAATATACTATTTTTTTGAGGATCGATTCCTGATGCCAAAAAGGCAGCTGTAGTGTCTATAATATTTGCCTGCAACACTTTTGGATCATGCTTTACCGTAATTGCATGCAAGTTTGCTAACATAAATAGACACTCATAATTTTTTTGCAATAAAACAAAATTATTGATTGCACCCAAATAATTTCCTAGATGAAGATTTCCAGTTGGTTGGACGCCAGATAAAATTCTACCTTGTTTCATAAGACTTAGATTTAAAATCACTAATACTAAAAGATTTAAACAATATTGATAGCAGAAAATAAATTAAAGCGGAACTCCCGACAATTCCAACTAAATAGAATATTTTTGAGGCAGAATTTTCATAAAAAACATCACCAAACTCAAATAGTAAAAAATATAAAATAGCACTCATAATAAAAGAGCAGACAAAAATTTTTGAGATTCTGATTTTAAAAATTTTATCAAACTGATGTAGATTATTTTGATGTAAGTTAACTTGATACACTAATATTGCAATCCAACATGAAATAACTGTACCTAATGCAATTGCAATAAAACCGATGTAAGCAAAAAATAAAATGCTTATCAAAATATTAATTATTACTGTTAATAAAGAAACCTTAAATGGAAATTTTGTATCGCCTCTAGCGAAATAAAAACTCGAATAAATTTTTAATAAGGAAAATGCAGGTAATCCAAAACCAAAAATAAATAAAGCTCTTGAAGTTTGATAAATACTTTCTTGATTAAAAGAACCATAACCAAATAAACATGATATAATTGGTTGTGTGGCAACTAAAATTCCTACCATTGCCGGTGCTGACAAAAATAAAGAAAGTTCAATTGACCTGTTTTGTAAAAAAAAACTTTTTTCTTCTTTTCTAAAAATAGCTTTAGACAAAGTTGGTAAAATAACTGTAGCAATAGCAATCCCAGTAATAGCTAGCGGTAGTTGATAAATTCGATCAGCATAATAAAGATAGGATACGGCACTAGCTTGAAATGATGCAATAATTGTTCCAACTAAAATGTTGATTTGCATGATTCCAGAGGAAAAAATGCTTGGTAACAATCTTCGAAAAAAATATTTTACCTCTTCTGAAATTGTAAAATTAAATGATAACTTTGGGACAAAATATTTTTTTGAATAAAAATAAAGCATCAATAATTGCAAAAAGCCTGCAATCGATACTGCCCAAGACATATGATAAACATATTCTTCCTTGTTAATGTACGAATAGTAAATAGATCCTATTAGCATTACATTCAAAATAATTGGAGCTGAGGCTGCAACAGCAAATTTCCCTTTGGAGTTTAGAATACCTGAATAAAAAGAAGATAAAGAAACAAAAAATAAAAAAGGAAATGTTATTCTACTTAAAGAGGTAGCTAATTCAAACTTTTGATCATCCGCTAAAAAACCAGGAGAAATTAAATATAAAACTCCACCCATAAAAATTTCAGCAACACAAATCAACAAAAGCAAACTAAAGACCAATAAATTAAAAATAGAATTTGCAAAATTGTATGATTTTTTTTTTACATCTAATTTTGAATACTGCGGAACAAAGGCAGAATTAAAAGATCCTTCAGCAAATAGCCTGCGAAAAGTATTTGGAAGACGAAAAGCTACAAAAAAAGCATCTGCCAAAAAACTTGTGCCTACAAAAAAAGCGATTAAGATATCCCTTAAATAACCAAGTATTCTGCTTACTAAAGTCAATATTCCAAATGAGCTGACGGAAGTGAGAATGTTCATATTTATTTTTTTATTGTTTTACTTTTTTTATAATCTAAATTCCGGCCTACAAATAAAATTTGACGAATTCATGAAAAATAAAATTTATGGCTGATAAAAACTCTATCCAAAAATACACTGATAAAGAAGCTTTAGATTTTCACACAGAAGGAAAGCCAGGAAAAATAGAGGTAATTTCATCTAAAAATTTATCAACCCAAAGAGATCTTGCTTTGGCTTACTCACCTGGTGTCGCTGTCCCTTGTATTGAAATTGGAAAAAATCCTGAAACAGCTTACGACTATACAAGTAAAGGAAATTTAGTTGCAGTTATTAGCAATGGAACAGCTATTTTAGGACTTGGTGATCTTGGTGCACTTGCTTCGAAACCAGTCATGGAAGGTAAGTCCGTACTATTTAAAAGATTTGCAGACATAGACTCGATTGATATTGAAGTTGATTCAAAAGATGCAGATGAAATTATCAATGTCATATCCAAAATAGCAGTAAGTTTTGGAGGAATTAATTTAGAAGATATTGCAGCACCGGATTGTTTTATTATTGAACAAAAATTAAAAGAGTTAGTAGATATTCCAATCTTTCATGATGACCAACATGGTACGGCAATTATCACAACAGCTGGACTTATTAATGCACTAGATATTTCCGGCAAATCTATCAAGGATGTAAAAATTGTTGTGAACGGAGCTGGGGCTTCTGCAATTGCTTGTACAGAATTATTTAAAAATTCAGGTGTTCCAAATGAAAATGTCACGATGCTGGATCGCAAAGGAGTAATTTACAGAGGAAGACCGGATGGTATGGATCAATGGAAGTCAAAGCATGCAATCGAAACAAAAAAAAGAACTTTAGCTGAAGCAATGGAAGGTGCTGATGTTTTTTTAGGACTATCTGCAAAGGATGTGCTTACAAAGGAAATGGTAAAATCAATGGCAAAAAACCCGATTATTTTTGCTTGTGCAAATCCAGATCCAGAAATTAGACCAGAAGTTGTTAAAGAAGTTAGGGATGATGCAATTATAGCGACTGGTAGATCTGATTATCCTAATCAAGTTAATAACTTAATTGGATTTCCATATATATTTAGAGGTGCATTGGATGTACGTGCAAAAGTAATTAATGAAGAAATGAAAGTAGCAGCAGCAAATGCAATTGCAAAACTTGCCAGAGATAATGTGCCCGATGAAGTTGTGGCAGCCTATGGTGGTGAAAGACCTAAGTATGGAAGAGAATATATCATTCCTTCAACCTTTGATCCTAGATTAATTACTACGATTCCAATGGCGGTTGCCAAGGCAGCAATGGATAGTGGAGTTGCAAAAAAACCGATCCAAGATTTTGATAAATATGAAGCTCAATTAGCTGAGCGCCTAGACTCTTCAATGAATTTTATGAAAACAATTAATGCTTCTATCAAGGGCAAAAATAAACGAGTAGTTTTTGCAGAAGGTGAGGATCTTGAAAATCTCAAAGCTGCAATCGCATTTAAAAATAGTGGACTTGGAGAGCCAATTTTAATCGCAAACAAAGATAAGTTAAAAGAAAGCTTAAAGTTAATTGGACTAGATGAAAATTTTCCTATTCAAGTTACAAATTCTGCTGATAAAGAAAGAAGTGAGAAATATGTTCAGTATCTATATAAAAAACTGCAAAGAAAAGGAATTTTAGAAGCAGATTGTAATAAATTAGTAAAAACAGATAGAACCACTTGGGGCTCTTGCATGGTATCTTGTGGAGATGCCGATGCCATGGTGACTGGAAATACCAGACACTACGCTGCCACTGTTGAAAAGTTGATGATGGCAGTTGGCCCGAGAGAAAATGAAACTGTATTTGGGATGTGCATCTTTGTGAATCAGGGAAAAACAACGATCATTGCTGATACAAATGTGATTGAATATCCAACTTCAGAAGAACTAGCTGAAATGGCAATTTCTTCTTCCAGAGTAGCGCGACTTTTAGGATTGGATCCTAAAGTTGCTTTTCTTTCTCATTCAACTTTTGGACAACCTGAAACAGATAGAACCAAAAGAGTTGCTAAAGCAGTAGAAATCCTAAAACAAAAAGAAGTTGATTTTATTTTTGATGGTGAAATGCAGCCAGATGTTGCTTTGAATGCAAAATATAAATCCACTTATCCTTTTTCTAAATTAGTAGGAAACGCAAATATTTTATTAATGCCTTCTATTCATGCGGCGGCTATTTCTATTAAGTTGCTAAAAGAACTAAGCAGAGGAAAAGTCATAGGTCCACTGCTAATTGGCCTTGATCAGCCAATAGAAGTTGCACCACTTCGATCTACAAGTTACGAATTATTAAATTTGGCATCCATTGCTGCCTTTTCGTCAGAAATTATTAAATACTAAATTTACTTTTTATTTTGAGAAAGATCGTTAACTAAAAAAATTGTTGCATCAACATTTTTAACATCTAAAATTTGTTTACCCTCGTTGATAACCTCTCTTCTTTCTTCTTCATTTTGAGCTATGCCAAAAATATATATAATTTGATTAACTGTATTAATTTGATAATTCACTGATTTCACTTTTTTATTAGCTAATAACGCAACCTTAATTTGTGATGTAATTAATAAGTCTTTTGCTTCATTTTTAAGTGAAAATTTATCTTTAACTTTTAAATTATTCTTAACAGATCGTGCACCCTCAATTTTCCATGCTAGTTTGGTCATTAAAATTTTTTCATCAACTGTATCTACGGTTCCTTTTAAAAAAATGTGACCATCGATTACTTTTGTTGAAACACTAATAATATATTTAGAGTTCACCTGTGCTATTCTTATCCCTAAAGATTTTTGCATGATAGAATCATCAATTTGTGTTCCTAAAGTTCTAGGATCAGTATAAATACTTACACCCGTGCCTAGCACACCTTGGGATGAAACGCCTACACAACCATAAAGCAATAAGGAAGAAAAAATAATTATTATTATTTTTTTCATAAATTTAATTTTAAAATATTTTGATAAACTATTTTTTTACTAATATTCATTTTGTCTGACAAGTATTCAGCAATATCTTTCGAGGACATTTTGTTAATCAAGAGTTTAATTTCTTTTTCTAAATTATTAATTTCATTACTATTTTTTTTTAAATCTACTGATTTGTCGCTAATTACAATTGTTATTTCACCTTTAGTTGATTGCTCATCCATTTCTCTAATTAAATCCTCTGGAAAACCTCTATAGTAGGTTTCGTGAATTTTAGTTATTTCACGAGCAATCAAAATCTCTCTTAATGGCAAGTGAACTGCAATATCTTTTAATGTTTTTTTTAAATCTCGAGCAGGAACGTATAAAACAATAGTGCAGGATAATTGGGATAACTTCTCAAACTCAGTTTTGCGAATATTGTTTTTTTTAGATAAAAAGCCATAAAAATAAAATTTTGTATCAAAACCAGCAACAGAAACAGAAGCAATAGTCGCCGAAGGACCTGGTATAGGAATAACATTTAACTCTGCCTCCCTTGCTTGTTTTACTATGATTTCGCCTGGATCAGATATTAATGGTGTACCTGCATCAGAGATAAGAGAAATAATTTTTCCTTCTTTAATATCATTAAAAATTTTTTCTAAATTTTTATTTTCATTATGCTGATGAAAAGCGATTAACTTCGCTTTTATTTTATAATGATTTAAAATTTTCAAAGAATGCCTGGTATCCTCACACAAAATATAATCAGAATTTCTTAAAACATTTAAAGCCCTAAACGTTATATCCTCTAAATTACCAATAGGAGTTGCAACAACATACAAGCCAGCTTTAATATTGTTATTTTTTTTGTTTTCCAACATAAAGTAATCTATATCATATACTTATTTTATGAAAAAAAATTTTCTAAAATTTTTTTTGATTTTCTTTTTTTTATGCAATTCAGCTTTTGTAGCTGAAAGTAAAAATCGTTCATTAAAAATTGCAGCTATTCTTCCGCTTTCTGGAAAATATGAGGATATTGGAAATAATTTATTAAAAACATTTGAACTTACAATTTTTGAACTTAATAATTTAAATGTAAGTTTATTACCTTTTGATAACCAAAGTACCAAAGAAGGTACAAAATTTGCTTTTCAAGAATTACAAAACGAAAAAATCGATATTGTCATCGGTCCTGTTTTTTTCGAACACCTAAAAGAGATTTCAAAAGATCCTAACTTTTCTAAATATATTTTCTTTTCATTAACTAATGAAACTACAGACATACCTCCAAATGTAATATCATTTGGTGTTAATATTAATAGCCAAATTAATGCGATCAAACCAGTGCTGTTAAAAAATAACAAAACCAAAATTTTTTTTGGTGAAAAAAATACTTTTTCTGAATTAATTTTCACTAAATTAAAAAATGAAAAAATATCATTTTATAAAGATTATTTTTTCACAGATTTTCAGGATATAGATAAGCAAAGTCAAATTGCAACCTCCTACTGGTGGAGAAATAAAAAATTAAAAGATTTAATTGACAAGCTGAATAACTCTCAAAATGAAGAAGACAAAATAAAAGCAAAAAATCTAGAAAAATTAGACACGCTGGGTGGAGTAAATTATCAGCAAGTTTTTACGCCATCATTTGATAATAACTTAATTAGTATTTTATCATTTTTTGATTATTACGATGTAAATTACGATAATGCTGAATTTATATCTCTAAATCAATGGTTTGATAAAAAACTGTTAATTGAGCCTTCCCTACAAAATCTGATTTTTCCATCAATAAACTTTGATAATTTTAAGGAACTTAATAATAAATTTGTGAAAAATTTTGGTAAAGAAATTTCTAATATAGAAATACTAGCCTATGATTTATTACCTTTACTTGCTTCTGTTTGGTATTCCAAAAATGAAGATTCATTTTCAATGAATGATTTTACAGATAAAGAGTTTAAAGGAAAAAGTGGAATATTTAAGATTACCAAATCCAATACTACCGAAAGAAAGTTAAATTTATATCAAATTCAAAACAAGCAATTCAAAGCTTTTAATTAAATTTAAAATATTTTTTAATCTTTTTAAAAGCTTGATATCGATGAGAGATTTTATTTTTAATTGATGGTTTTAATTCTGCAAAAGTTTTTGTTTTTCCAGTGGAAATAAAAATAGGATCATAGCCAAAACCTTTTTGTCCCCTTGGGGGAAAACACACTTTGCCAAACACTTTTCCTAAAAATTCAAAGGATTTGCCTGATGGAAAAGCGATAGAAATACAGCACGTAAAGTTAGCTGGAGAACTTTGTTTATTTTTACTTAATAATTTTTTTTTTATTTTCTCTATAGCAATACTAAAATCTTTTTTTTTGCCAGCCCATCTTGCGGAGTAAATACCTGGCTGATTATCTAAGTATTTTACCTCGAGGCCCGAGTCATCTGAAATAGAAACGATTTTAGATCTTTTGGCACAATACAAGGACTTTATTTTTGCATTATCTTTAAATGTTTTTCCATTTTCCTTTGGTTCGTTAATATTAAAATCTTGAGGTTTATAAACTTTAATTTTTTTTGGAAGTAATTCTCTTATTTCTTTCAATTTTCCAGGATTATTAGTTGCTATTAAAATTGCTTTTAAATTTTTTAATTCTAGAAGACTACGCACTTAAAGCTTTTTTTTGTAAATTAATAATTTCTTTAATAGATTGCTTGGAGTATTTTAGCATATCTAAAAATTCAGTTTCGCTACAAGTAGTTTTTTCGCCCGTTAACTGCAGTTCTATTATATCTCCCTTGTCATTCATCACATAATTTGAATCAATATCGGCTTTACTATCCTCCTCATAATCAAGATCCATTAAAATTTCTCCATTAACAATCCCACAACTAATAGCCGCTACAAAACTTTTAATAGGATTATGATTGATTTGTTTTCTTTGAATCATAATATCTATACATTTTTTCAAAGCTACAAAGCCACCGGTTATAGATGCCGTTCTTGTTCCTCCGTCTGCCTGCAAGACATCACAATCAATTGTAATTAAATATTCTCCTAATAATTTTGTGTCTATAGACGCTCTTAAAGACCTTCCAATTAATCTTTGAATTTCTGAAGTTCTTCCTCCGATTTTTCCAACAGAAGCCTCTCTTTTCATTCTCTCATGTGTAGATCTGGGTAGCATTCCATATTCAGCTGTAACCCATCCCTTACCAGAATTTTTTAGCCATCTTGGAACTTTATCTTCTATGGACGCAGTGCAAACTACATGCGTATCTCCAGATTTAATTAAGCAGGATGCATCCGCATTCTTTATATAGTCTGTAACAATCTCAATATTTCGAATTTCTAAATTTTTTCTATTATTTCTCATAATTAAACCTTGGAATTTAAACTTTTGTAACTATATATGCACTCATTATAAGATAAAAAATAAATGAATACAGAAGAAAAAAAAGAAAATACAGGTATTGAGGAAAACGCCAATCCTAATGACAATGAAAATTTGGCAAGTACAAATCCTTCCAGTGAAGAAGCTTCTAAAAAAAGCGAGGTAGATGAAGAAAATCCTGAAAATAAAATTAAAAATCAAATAGCTGAATTAAATGATAAAATTTTACGACTCTTAGCAGAAAATCAAAATCTAAGAAAAAATCATGAAAAAGAAAAAGAAGATATTATAAAATACGGATCTTTTAATTTTGCCTCTCAAATCCTTAGTTTAACGGATAACTTAGATAGAGCTTTTTCAATATTTAAAAATAATGAAAAATTTAAAGATAAAGAATTTTTAGAAATCACAAGTGGTATTGAACTTATTGAAAAAGAATTACAAAACACTTTAGAAAAAAATTTCATTACATATATTGACTGTCTAAATAAAAAATTTGACCCAAATTTTCATCAAGCATTAAGTGAAATTGAAAGCGATAAAGAGCCTGGAACCATTGTAGATGAAATCCAAAAAGGATATATGCTGCATGATAGACTGTTAAGACCGTCGCTCGTAAACGTAGCAAAATCAACAAAAAAAAGCTAAAAAAAAAATTACAACAGAGGTTGTAATCCTAAAAATACCACCCATATCCAATACACAATTAAGTTAAAAAAATTAAGGAATTAAAAATTATGTCAAAAATTATAGGAATTGATTTAGGTACAACGAATTCATGTGTTGCTGTTATGGACGGCGCAACACCAAAAGTTTTAGAAAATTTAGAAGGGGCTAGAACCACACCATCAGTAGTTGCTTTCACAGAGAGTGACGAAAAACTAGTAGGTATGGCTGCAAAAAGACAAGGTGTTACAAATTCTGAAAATACTTTTTTTGCTGTCAAAAGACTAATTGGAAGAAAGTTTGATGGGGAAGCAGTTAAAAAAGATATTAAAGGTTTGCCTTATAAAATTATTAAAGCCGATAACGGTGATGCTTGGGTAGAGTCGAGAGGCAAAAAATATTCTCCAAGTCAAATTTCAGCTTTTGTATTACAAAAAATGAAAGAGACAGCTGAAAAATATCTTGGTTCAGAAGTGAAGGAAGCTGTAATAACTGTACCAGCCTATTTTAATGATTCACAAAGACAAGCAACAAAAGATGCTGGGAAAATTGCTGGTCTAGATGTAAAAAGAATTATCAATGAACCAACTGCAGCAGCTCTTGCTTATGGTTTAGATAAAAAAAATGCAAAAACTGTAGCTGTATACGATTTGGGTGGAGGTACATTTGATGTTTCTATTCTTGAATTAGGCGATGGTGTTTTTGAAGTAAAATCCACAAATGGTGATACTACTTTAGGTGGAGAAGATTTTGATGCACATATCGTAGATTATTTGGCTGCTGAATTTAAAAAAGATAATGCAATTGATTTAAAGCAAGACAAACTAGCTTTACAAAGATTGAGGGAAGCGGCTGAAAAAGCAAAAATAGAATTATCTTCAGCTACACAAACTGAAATTAATTTGCCATTTATTACTGCAGATAAAACTGGTCCAAAACACTTAAATATAAAACTAACTAGATCTAAATTAGAATCTATTGTTGCGGAACTAATACAAAAGACAATTGCGCCATGCAAAACAGCGTTAAAAGATGCTGGATTGAGCGCGGGAGAAATTGGTGAAGTAATTTTAGTTGGTGGTATGACTAGAATGCCAAAAGTTGCGGAAACAGTAAAAAACTTTTTTGGTAAAGAGCCTAACAAAAGTGTGAATCCCGATGAAGTTGTAGCAATGGGAGCTGCAATTCAAGCTGGTGTTTTACAAGGAGATGTTAAGGATGTTTTATTATTAGATGTAACTCCTCTGTCTTTAGGAATTGAAACATTGGGTGGTGTTGCAACTAAATTAATTGAAAAAAACACAACAATACCAACTAAAAAAAGCCAAGTCTTTTCAACAGCAGAAAATAATCAGCCCGCTGTTTCTATAAGAGTAGTTCAGGGAGAAAGAGAAATGGCTGCTGACAATAAACTATTAGGCAATTTTGAATTAACGGGTATTGCTCCAGCGCCAAGAGGTGTTCCACAAATTGAAGTTACTTTTGATATCGATGCTAACGGAATTGTAAATGTTTCTGCAAAAGACAAGGGAACAGGCAAAGAACAAAAAATACAAATTCAAGCCTCTGGTGGATTGACAGATGAAGAGATTGAAAAAATGGTCAAAGATGCAGAAGCAAATAAAGAAGCCGATAAGAAAAAAAGAGAAGAAATAGACGCGAAAAACAGCGCTGATAGTCTTGTAGCTTCTACAGAGCAAAGCCTCAAAGAACATGGGGACAAAGTTTCAGCAGAAGACAAAAAAACAATTGAAGCTGATCTTCAATCTTTAAAAGATGCGATTAAAGCTGACAATGTTGAGGATATCAAAACTAAAACTCAAACATTAATGCAATCCTCTATGAAAATGGGTGAAGCAATTTACAAAGCTCAACAAGCAAATCCTGACGCAGGAAGTGGAAATGAAAAAAATACAGATAGTGAAAAAAAAGAAGATGTTGTTGATGCTGAATTTGAAGAAGTAAAAGACTCAAAAGACGATAAAAAAGATAGTGCTTAATTTTTAATTAAGCATTAAACAGAGGCATGGCCAAAGCTGACTATTACGAAACATTAGGAGTCTCTAGAAATGCTTCCAAGGATGAAATAAAAGCTGCTTATAGAAAGCAAGCAATGAAATTTCACCCTGATCGAAATCCGGGTGACAAAAGTGCAGAAGCAAAATTTAAAGAAGCTTCTGAAGCTTACCAAGTACTTTCAGACTCACAAAAAAAATCTAACTACGACCAATTTGGACACGCAGCTTTTGAAAATGGTGGTGGTGGTCGAGGTGGTTTTGGTGGTTTTGAAGATTTTGGTGGTTTCGACTCAGGTTCTTTTTCAAGTATTTTTGATGACTTTTTTGGAGACTTTACTGGTGGACGAAGAAGGAAATCTCCAAAAACCAGAAGAGGCTCCGATTTAAAAATAAATATCGAAGTTACGTTAGAAGAAGCTTACCAAGGAAAAAAACAAACTTTTGATTTACCTACTTCTGAAAAATGTTCAAGTTGTTCAGGTAGCGGGGCTGCTACAGGTTCTAAACCAATTACGTGTGATACTTGTGGTGGACATGGTCAAGTAAGAGCTCAACAAGGATTTTTTACTTTACAGCAAACCTGTCCTGATTGTGCCGGAGAAGGAAAAGTAATTTCTAATCCTTGCAAAGACTGTCGAGGATCTGGTTCTAAAAAGGTCAATAAAACAATATCAATACAAATTCCAAAGGGTGTAGATGATGGAACACAGATGCGATTAGCTGGCAAAGGAGAGGCTGGCCCACGAGGTGGTACACAAGGAGATTTGTATGTTTATATTTCTCTAAAAAAACATCCTATTTTTAAAAGATCGGAGGAAAATTTATATTTTGAACTCCCAATATCTTTTGCTGATGCAGCGCTAGGAACAACTATTGAAGTTCCAACAATTGATGGATCAAAATCAAAAGTAAAAATACCATCTGGAACACAGTCTGGAAAACAATTAAGACTTAAAGATAAAGGAATGCCTCAACTCAGAGGTAATGGCTTTGGGGATTTATATTTACAAATAAAAGTTGAAGTCCCAGTTAATTTAAATCGAGAGCAAAAAATATTGCTTGAAAAATATAAAGAATTAGAGGACTCTAAAAATAATCCGGAAAATGAATCTTTCTTTAAAAAAGCTAAAAGTTTTTGGGATAATTTAAATTAATGAAAAAAATTAATATTACCGTTAGTGGTGGCTTGGGCAGAATGGGTTCTTTGCTCATAAAAAAAACGCTTCAAGATAAAATGCTAAATTTATCAAGTGTTACTGAGCAACAAGAGCAAAAAAAGAATGGTATCCAATATAAAAAAAATTCAGTTCATTCGCTCAAAAATACTAACGTAATTATTGATTTTACTCGACCGCATTGTACTTCCGAGATTTTAAAAATTGCAACTAAACTAAAGAAAAAAATTGTTATTGGCACAACAGGATTTAATAAAAAACAACAAAACGAAATAAATCAAGCATCTAAAAAAATTGCTATTTTGCAATCAGGAAATATGAGTTTAGGAATAAACTTAATGCAATATCTGTCTCTAATTTTATCAAAAAAGATTTTGCAAGAATATCAAATGGAAATTCATGACGCACATCACAAAATGAAAATTGACTACCCATCAGGAACAGCGCTTATGCTTGGCAATGCTGTAGCCAAGGGAAAGGGCAAATCCTTGGATCAAATTAAGGGTAAGATTTTCTTAAATAAAAAAGGAAAGGGAAATGTAAATAAAATTAATTTTTTTATTAAAAGAAAGGGTAAAATTCCAGGTACACACTCTGTAATCTTTCAAACTAGGAAAGAAATAATTGAATTAAAACATATTGCAAAATCTAGGGATTTATTTGCTGACGGAGCCATTAATGCTGCCAAGTGGTTAGCTAAGAAAAAGCCTGGTCTTTATAATATGCACGATGTTCTGAATATTAAATAAGTGAACAATCAAAGCAAAAGTATTTTTAAAGAATTAAGTAAAATAATTAAAAATCCAAAAAGCGATTTACAATATAAAAATAAATTTACACTTTTAACATCTGTAGTTCTTTCTGCCCAATGCACAGATGTAAATGTTAATAATGTAACAAAAAATATTTATCCTTTTTACAATAAGCCTGAGGATTTTGTTCGATTAGGCCAAAAAAAAATAGAAAAATTAATTAATAAAATTGGCCTATTTAGAAATAAAGCCAAAAGTATATATCAACTATCTAAAATTCTCATCCGAGAACATAACAGTAAAGTTCCAAATGACTTTGACAAACTTTTAGCGCTACCAGGTGTTGGTAGAAAAACTGCAAATGTTGTACTCAATGAGGGATTTGGACAATCTACAATTGCTGTAGATACTCATATTTTTCGTGTTTCTAATAGAACTAAACTTGCTCCAGGAAAAAATCCTGATGAAGTTGAAAAAAATTTATATAAAGTAGTGCCACCAAAGTACTTAAAAGATGCTCATCATCTTTTGCTTTTGCATGGAAGATATACTTGCAAAGCTAGGACTCCATTATGCAAAAAGTGTGTTATAGAACCTCACTGTAAATTTAATAAGAAAAAATTTGATTAGATGAATATAATTGGAATTGGTAATGCAATTGTAGATGTTATTTGCAAGGTAGAAGATCAATTTTTAATTGATCATCAACTAACCAAAAGCACTATGAAGTTAGTAGATGAGGCAGAATTTAAAAATTTATTATCTAATTTAACTATAGAGCAGACTATTGCTGGCGGATCTGTTGCCAACTCTATCGTCGGAATGTCCCAATTGGGTAGCAATGTTTCTTTTATTGGAAAAATTAATAATGATGAATTGGGAAATAAATACGAAGAAAGTCTAACGAAAGAAAAAGTAAAATACTGTTACCAAAAAAAACAAGAATCTATTTCGACAGGAACTTGTTTAATTCTTATTACTCCCGACTCCGAAAGAACTATGTGTACTTTTTTAGGCATAGCTGGAAAAATAAATGAAAATGATATTGATGAAAAAGCTATCAAAGAAAGCTCATTAACTTTTTTAGAAGGTTATTTGTGGGATGAAGGAGAACCAAAAATGGCTTTTCATAAAGCAATGCAATTATCTAAACAAGTTGCCATGTCACTATCTGATAAGTTTTGTGTCGATCGTCACAAAGATAGCTTTCTCGAACTGGTTAAGAATAAATTAGATATTACATTCGCTAATGAACAAGAAATAAAAGAATTAATAGATGCAAAATCTTATGAAGAAATAATTGATTTTGGAAAAAGTTTAAACAAGTTATTAATTGTAACAAGGTCAGATAAAGGAAGTGTGGCAATTCAGGGAAAAGAAGTTGTCGAGTGTAGCAGTAAAGAAAATCTAAAAATCGTTGATTTGACTGGAGCTGGAGATTTATTTGCAGCTGGTTTTTTGCATGGATACAACCAAGCTTGGAATATCAAGCAATGCCTAGAAATGGGCACAGACATGGCTTCACAAATCATCCAAAAAATTGGCGCTAGGTTAAATTAGGTTTTTTTCTTTGAAAGCTACCCTTGCCTTTTTTGGGCTTCACAACTCTTTTTTTATATTTGGGTGTTCTTAAGTCTTTTGCAATAAAATTTTTTTTTTTCATACTCTCTTAATGATTAAGAAAATATTTTCCTTCTTTTATTTCTACAAATTTTTTATCTTTTAATTTATTCAAAATTTTTTGTCTCAAGCGATAAAGGTGTGTTTCATAGGTGTGGGTATCAACCTCATCCGAATATGACCAAATATCTTTCATGATATCTTTTTTAGTAGCGCCATCTTTTTTGCCATAAAGATAAATAATAATATCTAATTCTTTTTCAGTTAATTTAACTATCTTTCTTCCTAGTGACAAAGTTCTTTTATTTTTATCAATGATATAAGGACCCACTTCTACCTTGGTTTGATAATGAAATTTAAATTTCAAGATAGAGAGTTTAATAATTTTTTCTAAATCAACATAATTAATTGGCAATTGTAAAAAAGTACTAAACAAATTATCTTTTTTATAGTCTTTAAAATTTTTAAGATCGGATGATAAAAAAATTTTTGGAAACATAATTTTTTTTACTTCATTTTTTTTTATTTTTTCTAATTCATCTAAAAAAAATAAAAAAACAAATCCATCTTGGACGTTATATGTTTTGAAAAGATTGTTAACTTGTTTAAAGCTATCAAGTTTATTCAGGTTATATTCTGTAGATTGTTCACGCAAACATTCATAAAAAGTTTCTGAACCAACTGTTACTATTGAATAATTTTGCATAGAATGAAATTATAAATATTTATGATTATAGTAAATAATAAGGGAGAACTTTGGTACAAAAAAAAGCGCTACAAATGTGCAATCGGCAAAAATGGTGTCACTAGAAGCAAAAAAGAAGGTGATGGATGTACGCCAATTGGTACTTTTTCTTTACGAAGGCTCTTTATAAGAAAAGACAGAATTAAAAAAATTACAACTAGTCTTTCACAAATAACTATTGTCCCAAATATGGCATGGGAAGATAATCCTAAAAGTAAAAATTATAACAAACTCATTTTTTTAAAAAAAAATAATTCCAGAGAAAAATTATTTAGAAAAGATAAATTATATGATCTAATCCTTGTAATTGAGTACAATACAAAAAAAATAATTAAAGGAAAAGGAAGTGCAATTTTTTTACATATTGCAAAAAAAAATTACAGTGGAACACAAGGTTGTGTCGCACTAAAGAAAAGTGACTTTTTAGAAATATTACAATTCATTAAGCCAAATGAAAAAATAAAGATTATAGATAATTTCTAGCACCAAAAATCTTACTACCGACTCTCACATGGGTAGCTCCTAATTTTGCCGCATCGATATAGTCATTACTCATTCCCATACTTAATAGAGGTAATTGTAGTTGCTTGTTCAAGTCACTTACAGTTTGAAAAAATGGAATAGGATCTAAATCAAATGGAGGAATGCACATTAAACCAAGAACATTTAATTTTTTTTCATTAATACAAAAATTTACAAAATTTAATACCTCCTTTGTCGCAATTCCAGATTTTTGTTGTTCATCACCTACGTTTACTTGAACAAAATATTTTCTTTGAAGATTTAATTTATTTTCTGACTTGGATAACTCATCAGCAAGTTTAGGATTGTCTAAGGAATGTATATAATGAAATATCTTTACAGCATCTTTGGCTTTATTCGATTGAAGTTTACCAATGAGATGTAATTCTAAATTTTTAACAACTGGCAATACCTTTTCCCATTTTTGCTTTGCTTCTTGAACTTTGTTTTCACCAAATACTCTGTGCCCATAATCCAATAGAGGCTGTATATGCTCTAAAGAATGAGTTTTACTTACAGCTATGATAGTTGGTTTTTTTTTTACCTTATCTAATTCATGACTAACAACAGAAAAATTTTGTATAATATCTATCATGAATAAAAAATTTCAAATTTATTTTTTTTTAGAAGAACTTAATACTATCAATATTTCAATTCTAAAAAAGTTAAAAAATGTGTCATTAATTTATCGTAACTACTTAAAAAAAAATTACATAGAAAATGCAATAACCATCAGCAATTTTACAAAAAAACATAAATTTAAATTATTTGTTGCAAATGATTGGAAGCTTGTAAAAAAAATAAACGCCAATGGAATTTATATTCCAAACTTTAATAAACAATTTTTTTTTAGAAATTATAACTTAATTAAACAGGGACAAATTATAGGCTCTGCACATTCTATTCCAGAAATTCAAACTAAAATTAGACAGGGATGTAGTACTATTTTGTTATCTCCTATTTTTAAAACTTCTTCACACCCTGATAAGCAAAATCTAGGAATAGTAAAATTTTCAAACTTTTGTCAAAATATTTCAAAACAAACTAAGCTTATAGCTCTTGGAGGTATTGATGAAACTAATATAAAAAAACTTTTCTTATCAAATATTTCTGGTATTGCTTTAAAAAGTTTTTTGAACAAACCTCAAACTAGCAAATCCCTTAGCTTTCTTAATTTAATTGCAGGAACAAATTTAATACGATAATTGTAAAAAAATGTTAGTTGAAAAATTTAATCATACTGTAATAGAAAAAAAATGGAGGTCCTACTGGGACACCAACAACGTATTTAAAACAAGCCAGGACAGAACTAAAAAAAAATTTTATTGCCTTGAGATGTTTCCCTATCCATCAGGTAAAATTCACATGGGACATGTAAGAAACTATACATTAGGTGATGTCATTGCAAATTTCAAAAGATTAAATGGTTTTAATGTTTTACATCCAATGGGATGGGATTCTTTTGGCATGCCAGCAGAAAACGCAGCTATTCAAAATAAATTACATCCGAAACAGTGGACTTTAAATAATATTGAAACAATGAAATCCCAATTAAAATTGCTTGGTTTTTCCATTGATTGGGATAGAGAAATTTCAACGTGTGACAAGAGCTATTATAAACATCAACAAAAATTTTTTATTGATTTGTATAAAAAAGGACTAGTCTATAAAAAAGAAAGTTCTGTAAATTGGGATCCAGTTGACAATACTGTTTTAGCGAACGAACAAGTAATTGACGGAAAAGGTTGGCGATCTGGTGCCGATGTGATCCAAAAAAAACTTTCTCAATGGTTTTTTAAAATTACAAAATTTGCTGATGAGTTAAATAATTCATTAGAATCACTCAATGCATGGCCAGAGAAAGTGAAGCTTATGCAAAAAAACTGGATTGGAAAATCAATCGGTTGTGAAATCCAATTTAGTTTATCTGATAGCGCTAAAAAAGAGACTTTAAAAATATTTACCACCCGACCAGATACTATATTTGGCGCTTCTTTTATTGCACTTGCTATTGATCATCCGCTTTCTAAAAAGTACGAAAAATCAGCAGAATTTATCAGTTTTAAGGAGCAATGTTACAAAATTGGCAATACTGATGAGGCGATAGCAAAAACTGAAAAGTTTGGATTTAAAACAGATTACGAAGCAGAACATCCCTTTATTACAAATAAAAAAATACCAGTTTATTTTGCAAATTTTGTTTTAATGGATTATGGGACTGGAGCTATTTTTGGTTGTCCTGCGCATGACCAGAGAGATTTAGATTTTGCAAGAAAATATAATTTGGAAGTTTTACCTGTAATCTTGCCATCTGATCAAAATGAAAAAGATTTTGAAATCAAAAATGAAGCATATGTTGAAAATGGAACTCTTATCAACTCTGATTTTCTAAATGGAATGACAGTTGAACAGGCAAAAAGTACCGTTATCAAAAAATTTGAAGATTCAAAAAAAGGATTAGGGAAAACAACTTTTAGATTAAGAGACTGGGGGATATCAAGACAAAGATATTGGGGATGTCCAATACCCATTCTTTACAGAGAAGATGGTTCTGTTGTTCCCGTAAGAGAGCAAGATCTTCCTATTGAGTTACCTGAGGATATAAGTTTTGATAAACCTGGAAATCCACTTGAACATCACCCCACATGGAAGTTTACAACTTGCCCTGAAACAGGACAAAAAGCGATTAGAGAAACTGATACTCTAGATACTTTTGTTGATTCTTCATGGTACTTTTTAAGATTTTGTTCTAGCGATAATGACAAAGCTGGTTATGCCACTGATGATGCAAAGTATTGGATGCCTGTAGATCAGTACATCGGTGGAGTAGAGCATGCAATCTTGCACTTATTATATTCAAGATTTTTTTCTCGAGCTATTAGTCTTGATACAGAGTTTGTTGTTACAGAACCTTTTACCGGTTTATTTACTCAAGGAATGGTATGTCATAAAACATTTAAAACTGAAGATGGCCAATGGGTTTATCCAGAAGATGTTGTTGAAGAAAATAACCAAACTTTTGAAAAAAATACAAAAAAAAGAGTTATCATTGGACCATCTGAGTCCATGTCAAAATCAAAAAAAAATGTAATTGATCCTCAGTCTGTGATTGAAATGTATGGAGCAGATGCTGTCAGATGGTTTGTTTTATCAGATAGTCCACCAGAAAGAGATATTCAATGGAGTGACGAAGGAATATCAGGTAGTTACAAGTTTGTTCAAAAAGTATGGAATATTTCGGAAAAAATAAATTCTATTCAAGAAAAAAAGGAGCTTGTTCACGAAGTTCAAAATGATTTGGATAAGTTAATAAACAAGCTAATCAAAGATATCACTTATAATATTGAACATTTTCATTTCAACGTGGCTGTCGCCAAATTTTATGAATTTATAAATGCTCTTTCTAAGATATTATCTGACAATGAAATTGATAAAGAAAAATATCAAAGCATTTTTAAGCAATTTTTAATTTTAATTTATCCCTTCCTTCCCCATCTTGCGTCAGAATGCTGGGAAAAGATAACTAAAGAACAAAATCTACATTGTCAGAACTGGCCTGTTTTTGACGAAAAACTTTTAATCGTTGAAGAAATCAATTTGGTCATTCAAATAAATGGTAAAAAAAGAGCTATTTTGCTTGTAAAACCTGACATAAGCGAGGAGAATCTATTTAATATGAGTTTAGATCTGGATAATGTTAAAAAGTTTACAGAAAATAAAACTATACTAAAAAAAATATACGTCAAAAATAAATTAATTAATTTTGTGGTAACCGAATGATAAAAAAAATTCTAATTAGTTTTCTTTTTATTTTTATTGTGAGTTGTGGCTTTCAGCCGATGTTAAAAGATTTTGATGTTTCTTCTCTTGTAATAAAACAAATTAATTATACAGGAAAAAATGAATTTAATTATATGCTTCAGAATAATTTAAATTTAAATCAAAAGCCAAACTCAGAGGGCTTCATTGTAAATTTAGCAACATCAGAAAGCATAAGCTCTGTAACTAAAGATACAGCCGGAATCACTACAGAGGAACAAATAACAATATCCATTGGATTAAATGTTCAAGATCATATGCAGAATACTTTATTAACAGACACTGTTTCAGAATCGAGTAGATTACAAGTAACTAGTAATTTAGGGACAGACGATACAACTAAAAATATTGTTCGCCAAAAAATAATAACTAATTTAGCGCAAAAAATAAAATTTAAATTAATGATTTTGTCTAAGCGTTAAAAAATGATTTTCAAAAGCTTTGGAACAATAAGTAAAGAAATAATCAACAAACCATTTGTTCTTCTGTATGGTGAAAACCCTTCTTTAATACATGAGATTGAAAATAATATTTTAATTAAAATAAAAGAAGAAAAATCCTTTACGATAAAAAAATACCAAGAAGAATATCTCATTCAAAATGAAGATATATTTAATCAAATGATTAACTCTAATAATCTATTCGAGGATGATGAAATTTATATAATTTCAAAAACAACAGATAAAATATTACACATTTTTAATGAAGAAATTGCTGCACAAAATAATAAAAAAATAGTTTTTTTATCAGAAAATCTTACGAAAAAATCTAAATTAAGAAATTTAGCAGAAAGCTCCAATTACTTTGCGTGCATCGCATGCTATCATGATACCCCTGAGCAATTACAGTCTCTTCTAATTCAGAAATTAAAAAATATGCAAATTAATGTATCCAGAGAATTTATTAATTCGTTGTTTGAAATTAATTCATTGAATAGGCAAGACATAAATGATGCGGTAGATAAAATTCTACTTATTAAAAAATCATCAAATATAGATGAAAACAAACTAAAAGAATTATTTCATTCATCTACTGATAATAATAATTTTGAAATAGTAAATGACTGTCTGCTTGGTAATAAAAAAAATATTAATATTGCTCTTAATAATATTTATGCCCAAGGTATCAACTTTAATGAAATTTTATCTGCCCTCAAATATAAAATTAATAAGCTGCTTGAGATTGTAGAGTCAAATACTGATAATAAAAACATTAATCAACTTGTAGAAAGTTTTAGACCAGCTATTTTTTGGAAAGAAAAAAATATTGTCAAAGATCAATTGAATCGTTGGTCTAAAAAAGAACTGGAAATTCTTTTAGATCAAATTTTTGATATAGAAATACAGTGCAAAAAAAATTACGATGTATCGACCGTTATATTGCAAAATTTTGTAATAAATATTTCCACAAAGACAGCTTTAGAAAAAATCCACACTCAATAACTATAATTTAATAGTTATCTTTAATTACTTTTATCAATCGGTTTAGTTGATCTATATTTTTATAGTCTAGAGAAATTTTTCCAGAGTTATTTTTTTTATTTGAGATAGTAACCAGCATTCCAGTTTTGTTTTGAAGATCATTTTGAATATCAAGAATGTTAGGATCGTTTACTTTTGTCCTATTTTTAGTAGCAGATGGCAACGAAGATGTTTTTTTTGCCAAAAACTCTGCTTGCCTAACTGATAGATTATTATTAACGATATTCCTTGCTAATTCAACGTTGCCCGGAACCTCAATTAAAGCTCTTGCATGCCCAGGAGTTAGCAGACCATTAATTATCATATCTTGTATCTCTTGGGGGAGCTTTTTAAGCCTCAATGTATTTGCAATGTGTGCCCTGCTCTTTCCTATTACCTCAGCAAGCTTATCCTGCGTATAGCTAAACTTATTCATTAATAACTCAAAGCCATTTGCTTCTTCCAAAGCATTGAGCCCTTCTCGTTGAACATTTTCTAAGATTGCAAACTCAGCTGCTAAACTATCATCTACATCCAATTTGACGATTGGTACTTCATGCAATTGAGCTAGTTGCGCTGCTCTCCATCTTCTTTCGCCAGCTATAATCTCAAAATTACTTTCACCTGATTGGCGTACAACAATTGGTTGGATAATTCCTCTGCTCTTTATAGATTGAGCAAGTTCTTCTAGTTGTTTTTTATCAAAATGTTTTCTTGGCTGATATCTATTGGGTTTTAAAAAATGAATGGAAATTTTTTCCGTTTTAAAATTTTCATTTTTAATCACCTCTGTTGTATCATTATCTCCAAGCAAAGCTGCTAAGCCTTTTCCTAATCCTTTAGATTTAAAATTATTTAATACCATTATGCTGCAAAGTTAAATTTTTTTTGTTTTTCTATAATTTCAGCTGCTAATTTTTCATATGCAATAGATCCAGCACAATATTTATCATAAACAATTACTGGCAACCCATGAGATGGAGCCTCTGAAATTCTAATATTTCTTGGAATAAGTGTTTCGTACACTTGCTCACCAAAAAATTTTCTTGCTTCTTGCTCGACTTGAGCACAAAGTTTATTTCTTTTATCAAACATTGTTAAAACAATACCCTCCACTTCTAACATTTTATTTAAGCTCATTTTAATCCTGTTAATGGTTTTTAATAATTGCGTTAATCCTTCAAGAGCAAAAAATTCTGTTTGCAAGGGTACAATTACTGAATTTGAAGCTACTAAGGCCATAACAGTTAAAAGGCTTAAAGAGGGCGGGCAGTCAATAAGTATTTGATTATATTGATTTTTTTGTCTCAATTCATCCATAATGCCCTTTAATATAAATGCTCTATTTTTATCTTCTGCAACTTCCGTTTCAAAGCCAGACAATTCAACGTTAGCACACATAATATCTAAATTTTCAATTTTGGTATGTTTCACGTATTGTTGCAAATTATTTCTTTCAATTAAAAGTTTGTAAATTGAATTTTCTCTTTCATTGTTTTCAATTCCCACCCCCGTTGATGCATTACCTTGCGGATCTAAATCAATAATTAAAATTTTTTGTCCTAGGTTAGCAAAGGCACATCCAAGATTAATAGTTGAAGTAGTTTTACCAACTCCGCCCTTTTGATTTATTACCGAGATCACATGATTCATTATTTAAATTCTCTTAACACTATTTATTACGAATACCTTCGAAGTAGGGTTTGTGACACTTTCATGCATATCACAATTTATTTCCCAATATTTCTTAGCTTCATTCATTTCTAATTGATAATTTTCACCCTTCAAAAGCAAAATTTTTCTAAAATTTATAGCACTTTCCTCTAAAATATTTAAAAAAGTCAACATAGGCTTAAAAGCTCTGCTAGCTATAACATCAAACCTATTGTTTTTTAAATCTTTAACATCATAGTTATGGATTGCCACATCTATTTGCAGATATTTGCAAAGTTCCTGTAGATAAGTGCATTTTTTTGGACTTTTTTCAACTATTTCTAAATTAAATTTCAAATTTAGATCATTTTTAATTAATTCCATAACTATTCCAGGAAAACCAGCTCCAGATCCAATATCCAAAATATTTTTATCTTTTGTATCAATATATTTAAGTAATTGAGCAGAATCCTCAATGTGTCTGCTCATAATGTTAACTTCTGAATTTTTTGATATTAAGTTAAGTTTTTTGTTATATTTTATTAAAAAATCACAATATTTATTGATTTTTTCAAGTGTTTCACGTGAAACAATACTATTCAAATAAGGAGTTCGAATCATTTAAGCAGAATGCTTAAATTTATATCTTTTTGTATGTGCTAATAAAAGGTTTATTGCTGCCGGTGTTATTCCGTCAATTCTTAGAGCTTGGCCAAAAGTTTCTGGCTTAATTAATCTTAATTTTTTCTTAACTTCATCAGTTAAACCACTAATTTTATCATAATCGATGTTTTCAGGTATCTTTAAACCCTCATCTTTCTTGAATTTTTTGATATCAGCCTCTTGTTTTGCATAATATCCTTTGTAATGATTTTCTATTTTTAGTTGTTCAATAATATCATCACTTGTATCTGGAAGATTGTTAAATATTGATTTAAGTTTTTTATAGTCAACGTTTTTATATCTTAATAAGTCAATTCCATTTCTTTTAATGCCATCCATAGATATTGAAATATCATGCTTTTTTGCCTGATTTGGGCTCAAAGAGACTTCCGAAAGGCTTTTCTTAATATAATTAATACTATTAATTTTATTTTTTATTTTATTAGCTCTATCTTTTGATACGCAGCCTAAATTCATTGCTATTGGAGACAATCTTAAATCTGCGTTATCTGCTCTTAGGGTTAGTCTATATTCAGCTCTAGACGTAAACATTCTGTATGGTTCAGCAACTCCCTTGGTTATAAGATCATCAATCATAACTCCTATATAAGCTTGAGACCTATCAAGCACCAATGGATCTCTGCCTTGAACTGACAAGGCAGCATTCAAACCTGCCATCAGACCTTGAGCAGCTGCCTCTTCGTACCCTGTGGTTCCATTAATTTGACCAGCTAGATAAAAAGAGTCTATTTTTTTAAGTTCAAGAGTAGATTTGAGCTCTCTTGGATCAATATAATCATATTCAATAGCATATCCTGGTCTAATCATCTTAACTTCAGATAAGCCATTGATATTAAACAATATTTCTTGCTGAACGTCTTCAGGTAAAGATGTAGAAATTCCATTTGGATAAATTGTGTGGTCGTCTAAACCCTCTGGCTCCAAAAAAATTTGATGCCTTTGCTTATCAGCAAACTTTACAATCTTATCTTCAATCGAAGGACAATATCTTGGTCCAACCCCTTTAATGTTTCCAGAATACATCGCAGACTTTTTAATATTACGAGAAATAATTTTATGAACTTCGTCGTTCGTGTAAGTGATGCTACAGGAAATTTGTTTTGCATTTATTTTTTTTGTTTCTGTAGAAAAGAAAAAAGGTTTTTCATCTGCAACTTGTTTTTCTAAACCATCAAAATTAATTGTACGAGCATCCAGTCTTGGTGGAGTTCCAGTTTTTAATCTTCCAAATTTTAAATTATATTTTTGTAACTGCTCCGATAAACCAGCAGTGGGTGCTTCACCAAATCTTCCTGCTGGAGTCATTTTTAATCCGATATGAATTACTCCATTTAAAAATGTTCCCGTTGTTAAAATTATTTTTTTAAATTTTATTTCTTTTCCTGAAGTTAAAATGATGGATGTAATCTTATCTTTGTCAAAAACGAATGACACAACAGGATCGTAAATAATGCTTAAATTACAATGACTTATAAGAGATTCAAGCATGTATTTTTTATACAATGCCCTATCCGACTGTGTTCTTGGACCTCGAACTGCGGGACCTCTACTCGCATTTAATAATTTAAATTGAATACCAGACGCATCAGAAACTTTTGGCATCACACCATCAAATGCATCAATCTCTCTTACAAGATGGCCTTTGCCTAATCCACCAATGGCTGGGTTACAAGACATTTCACCAATTGAATTTTTTGTAGTTGTAATGAGAGCAGTGTTCACGCCCATCCTTGCAGAAGCTGCAGCAGCTTCACAACCGGCATGTCCTCCTCCAATAACTACAACATCAAAATTTTCCATGACGGAAATGTATATATCAGAGATTTATTTACAAGTAGCTTATGGAAGTTGAAAAAAAGGTCTATTTTCCGATACAAAAATCCTTAAAAATCCTACCCAAAACCTCTTCAACACCAATAAAGCCAACTATTTCTCCAAGATAATTAGAGGCAATTCTTAGCTCTTCAGCAACTTTTTCTACGTCGTTAGAACGTGAAATTTTTAGATATTTCTTTAGATGCTGAGAAGTTTTTTCTAACAAATTTCTGTGTCTTGATCTTGATATTAAAGTATCAGATTGGTTGGCATACAAACTGTCCAAAATGTTTTCCAAATTTTCAATTAATTTTTTATATCCAAATTTTGTTACGGTAGATATTTGATGCGTGCCTAAAAAATTTTTTGCTTTTAAATTCTTTAAAACAAATTCCCCATTAAATTTTTTTTTATCTTGTTTATTAACTATTATTAAAGTTTTCTTATCTATTAATTTTTTTATATCTTGAGAAATATTTTTTACTGTTCCATCTAAAATTAAAATATTTAAATTAGAATTTTTAATTTGTTTCAAAGCTAAGCCTACTCCAATTTTTTCAATTTTATTTTTGGTAGTTCTAATGCCAGCAGTATCTGAAAGAATAACTGGAAAATTTTTAATTTGAAAATGAACTTCAATTACATCTCGTGTCGTTCCCTTTACCTCTGAAACAATTGCTGCCTGTCTTTTTGCCAGCAAGTTCAAAAAACTAGATTTTCCTGAATTGGGAGGTCCAAAAATGGCTATTTTAAAGCCTTCTCGCATAATTTCACCAACTTTGGCATCATCTAACATATCTTGAATTTCATCATTAATTTCACTAATTTTTTCGTCATTTCCTTCCAAAATGCTGGCTGGCAAATCTTCCTCTGAGAAATCTATGGCAGCTTCACACTTGCTCATGACATCTAAAATTTTTTCTCTCCATTTCATAAATAAAGGAGAACTATTTTTTAATCTTAAGGCCTGAACTCTTTGACCCTCAGTTTCGGCATTCAAGAGATCAGCTATACTTTCAGCTTCATACAAATTAATTTTATTATTTAAAAAAGCCTGCTTGGTAAATTCTCCTGGCTGAGCAAGCTGACAATCAGATCGCAACGATAGCTCATTTAAAAATTTATTGATAACCGCCTTGCTTCCATGAATATGAAATTCTACTAAATCATCTCCCGTATAACTTTGTCCTTTAGGATACCAAATAACAATTCCCTCATCGATCATTTCATGTTTTGAATCAATAATTTTTTTCAAAATAGCCATTCTAGGTTTGTTGATTGTACCAACAAAATCCTTGGCAATTCTCAAAGCATTTGTTCCTGATAATCTTATAATTGCTATTCCTGAAACTCCAGGAGGAGTAGATAAAGCATATATCGTCATATTAAATTCTTAATCCTTTGTCTGCGATATCAATAATTTTATTCATTAAAGCAGGTTGAGAAACTATGGAAAAAGTTTTTTTTCTTATTTTTTTAATTGAAGATGATTGATTGCGGAAAGCTCTTCTTACTAAATCAATAGAAACAGCGAATAATAAATTACTCAACTTAGTTTTCTTCTCAAATTCTTGTAAGACTTCGATTGACCCAATGTCATATCCCTTGGACAACTTTACTTGTAAAATTCTTTTTAAATCATCAATATCTCTAAGGGACATATTCCAACCTTGGCCTGCAATAGGATGTATTTTGTGAGTAATGTCACCAACAAATATAGTTCTAAAAAGCGCTATTTTACTTAAGAAATTAAAGGTTAGGGGAAAAGATTCGGGCTGACTAATTACCTTCATTTTATCATAAATTCCTAGGGTAATTTTTTGTAAAAATTCTAATCTTTGTTTCTCATCTAAGATAATATTTTCTGTTTTAGATTTATTTTTTACTGACCAAACAACTGATGTTGATTGTGGTGAAAGAGGTAAAAAGGCTAGGGGTCCATCTGATAAAAAAAATTGTCTTGCACATGAATTGTTTATTTTTTGATGATGTAATAAAAAAGTGTAAGCAGTTTCTGAATAACTCCAATTTAGTTTTTTTTCATTGGAAAATAATTTTAAATGTTCTTTTTCGGTTACAATAATTAAATGATATTCTTGCTGTGTTCCATTATGAAAAATAATTTTTTGTAAAAAATGTTTATCCTCAATATGAGAAATTTTTTGTCGAACAATTTTTATCTTAGTTATTTTTTTTTCAATTTCTTTTTCTAGAAAATTTTTTTTTACAATGTAATTTAAAAATTTTTTTAAATCTTGATTGTAAAATTCTGCATCCGGTTTTGCATGTTGCAAACTATCGTATAAAATAATTTTTTTTACAGGCCAAAAAATAGAAGAATTTTTTTTAATACCAAGAGCCTCTAAAATACGTAAAGATCCATCACTAATAGATAGGGTGGCATTAGAAGCTTTTTTTGCCAATAACCCTGGTTTTTCTTGAATTAAATCAATATCTACGTCCAATTTATTTAAAGCCAAAGCTAATGCTTTTGCTGTTAAACCTGAGCCTAAAATCGCAATCTTCTGTTTATTCATATTTTTCAATATTAATTTTCATCAATTCTACAAAAAATGTTAAAAAACAACAGTAAATGATTCGTTGCTAATAAAGGCAAAATGGAAAAATTATTAAACTTCTTCAAATTAAGGTTCATAGAGTTCTTGGGTTTAATTGTATTGGCTGCTGGACTAATTATTATCTACTCCATAGCAACATATTCACCGAGCAATCCTACAATCATTTTTCCAGATACCGCTGATACACGCTTTGTTTTAATAAAGTATGGGGCTAATGTTGCAGACTTTATACTGCAAGCTTTTGGCATACTAGCAGTAGGACTTGGCTTAAATTGTTTTGCTTTTGGAGGAAAGATTATCATCAATAAACAGGTCGAATATATTTCGCTTAGATTATTATTTATTGTTCTGTATCTAATATTTGGCTCTTTTTTCTTTAAGATATATTCCGACCAAAGCTTTTGGTTGCCTGACAATGGTAATGGGGGATTTTTAGGAGCTTATCTTGTGCAACTGTTTTCATCCGTTGATAAACAGCTACTAAAAACTATAAGTTATGTATCCTGTGGCCTGTCTCTCACCTTCTTTTTTCTTAGCTTGGGAGTTTCGTTTCAAAACTGGAAAAATATTTTTTCCAACATACTCAAACCTTTCAATTTTTTATTTTTAACCATTATTAAAAGAACAGCCCAATCCAAACCAATTGAAGAAGAAGTAGAGAATAAATATGATGAAAATGAAATTATAGAAGATGAGCCTTATATTCCTGCAACTCAAACTAACTTACCACTACAAGAAGATAAAAAAACAAAATCTTTCGAGTATCGTTTGCCTTCTTTGTCTTTCTTAAAAGATCCAGAAAATAAAGTTTCCGATACAGAACTAACTGATACCTTTGAAAAACAATCAAAATTTTTAGAAGATACACTTCTTGATTTTGGAATTATGGGAAAAATAAAAAGAGTAAGCGCAGGTCCTGTGGTTACTTTGTATGAATTTGAACCTGCGGCTGGAATTAAAACTTCAAAAATTATTAATTTATCAGATGACATTGCCAGAAGTACCAGCTCAATCGCAACTCGTGTTGCCACCGTCCCAGGAAAAAATACTATTGGAATTGAAATTCCTAATAAAAATATTGAACCTGTTGCTTTAAAAGAAATATTATCTAGCAAAGAATTTGCTAATAAAAATATTCGATTACCAATTACTTTGGGCAAGAGCATTTCGGGCTATCCGATAGTTGGAGATTTAGTTAGCATGCCTCACTTACTAATAGCAGGAACTACAGGCTCAGGAAAATCAGTCTGCATCAACACGCTTATCCTTTCCATTTTATATAAACACAAACCAGAATACTGTAAGTTAATTTTAATAGATCCAAAGATGCTGGAATTATCAATTTATCAAGGAATTCCTCACTTATTGAGCCCTGTCATTACGGAACCAAAAAAAGCTACTGCTGCCCTAAAATGGGTCGTTGGTGAAATGGAAAGCAGATATCGAAGGATGACAGAGGAAGGTGTTCGAAATATTTCTGGATACAATGAAAAAATGGGGGAAGATCCGAAAAAAATAATTCCTTATATTGTTGTTATCGTTGATGAAATGGCTGATCTCATGATGATAGCTGGAAAAGAAATTGAAAATTACATTCAACGACTTGCACAGATGGCACGAGCAGCAGGAATACATATTGTAATGGCAACACAAAGACCAAGCGTTGATGTTATTACTGGAACTATTAAAGCCAATTTCCCAACAAGAATTTCATTTCAGGTGACATCTAAAATAGATAGTAGAACTATTTTAGGAGAACAGGGTGCTGAATTATTATTAGGAAAAGGAGATATGTTATTTATGTCTTCTGCAAGTAGAGTAGTAAGAATTCATGGTCCATTCGTTTCTGATGAGGAAATTGAGCGAATAACAACATTTATTCGATCACAAGGTAGTCCTGATTACATTGATGAGGTCACAAAAATTCAAGAAAAAGATGAACAGTCCAATGATAGCATTTCAGGCAATGATAAAGATGAACTATTTGATGAGGCTGTGCGATTAATTAAATTAGAAGGAAAAGCATCCACCAGTTACTTACAAAGAAAATTACAAATTGGATATAACCGTGCAGCAAGAATTATTGATCAAATGGAAGAGGCCAAAATTATAAGCCCCGCTAATCATGCTGGAAAAAGAGACATTTTTCCATCTTAATGTTTAGATATATTCTCATTTCATTTTTTATTTTTTTTAATTCTGCTTTTGCAAATAGTAATGATGAAATTATAAACAAACTTACTAAAAAATTTACTAGTATCAATAATTTACAATTTAATTTTATTCAAAAAACAGAAGGCATATCTGAAACAGGTAATTGTTTTTTACAATATCCAAAAAACTTAATTTGTCGATATGATGGCAATGAAGGGAAAGAAATTGTTATAAAAAATAATACTCTTGCAATAATAAAAAGGAAGTACAAACGTGTTTACCCTTACCGAGTTTCTAATTCACCATTCACAACTTTATTAGATAAAGAAAAAATTCTTGGTCATATTCAAAGTTTAGAAAATATCGAAAATCAAAATAATCAATATATTATTAGTTTTACCAACCAAAATATTTCAACTATCAAATTATATATAGATCAAACTACTCTCAATATTAGCGGATGGGAAACAGCTGGATATGACCAGCAAAAAGTTATTTTTAAAGTATTAAACCCTCAAATAAACATTGAAAATAAAGAAAAATTTGAGATTCCTAATTATAGTAATAATTTAGGTAATTAATTAACTACAGTGACGAATTCTTTTTTAAAAATACTCATTCCACGAGCTATATAATTTCTTAAAGCATTAGGATGATCCAAAGTACAGGTATGTACCCAAACTCTTCTAGGATTATGTTTCCATGCATTTTCTAAAGCATGAGTAAGAAGATAGCCGCCTAATTTTTTTCCAAAATAATTTTTAAAAATACCAAAATAGGTAATTTCAACTTCACGAATATCATGGTGGTTTAAATACTCATAATAACCAGCTGGTTCGTCGCCCACAAAAGCGGTAAAAAATTTTAATTTTTCATTGTTTAAATAATTTTTCCATTCGTCCAAACTCCATGCGAGTCTATCTTTCCAATGGAAGTCCTCTCCTATTTTTTGGTATAAAAATTTACAAAATTGAGGATCGTCTTTACCTTGTTCTAAAATTTTTAAATTATAAATTCCACAAACTGCTGGGTTTAAATCTTTTTTATTTTTAGTTTCAAGAAAGTATCTTTGAACTTTTTGCTCCATTATGATTTTGTTGAAACCATTCTTCCTAGCGGCTCACCGCCTACTATATGAAAGTGTAAGTGAGGAACCTCTTGGCCACCATCTGGACCGTTATTTCCAATATATCTATATCCTTTTCCCGATGAGTATTGGGAAACCCCAATAATCTTAGCCACCTCACCCAAAGCTCTTATAAGGCCTGTTATTTCTTCACTCGAAGCGTTCTGGGAAAAATCATCCATATTTACATATGCTCCTTTGGGGATAACCAAAACATGAACTTTTGCTTGAGGATGAATATCCTTAAATGCTAAGGCATGATCACTTTCATAAATTTTATCACAAGGTATTTCACCCCTTAGAATTTTTGCAAAAATATTATTTTGATCATAAGTCATATTTTTATCGATTAGCTTTTTCTTCTAGACCAGATTTATTTTGTCTTTTTTTTAATTCAGCCATTACTTCTTCAATTTGAATTCCATTTGCTTCTAGCAATACTAAAATATGATAAATCAAATCAGCCGCTTCATGCACTTGATTATTATTTTCTTCTATCGACTCTAATAATTCTTTTAATTCTTCCTCAACTTTTGCCTGATTTAAATTCTTATTGTTTAATAGCTGACTTGTATAAGACTTGTCTGCATCAGCATTTTTTCTGGATCGTATAATTTGAACTAATTCTTCTAATGTTTTAAACATAACTATATTCTTACAGAAACACTTTGTGACTTCAAATATTCTTTTACTTGTTTGATAGAAAATTCCCCAAAATGAAAAATAGATGCAGCTAAAACGGCACTTGCGCCGCCGTTCACTATGCCATCTCTAATATGCTCAAGTGTACCAACGCCTCCTGAAGCTATCACTGGTATACTTAAATTGTTTGAAATAGTTTTAGTTAAATTAATATCGTATCCAGACTTTGTTCCGTCTTTATCCATAGAGGTAAGCAAAATTTCACCAGCTCCATTATTTTGCGCCAATAGTGCGAATTCTAGAGCATCCAACTCCGTCTGATTTCTCCCTCCGTGAGTAAATACATTCCATTTATCTTCAGATGTTTTCTTGGCATCAATAGCAACAACGATACATTGAGATCCAAACTGTAAGGCAGCCTGTTTTATTAAATCTGGGTTATTGATTGCTGCCGTATTAATGGAAACTTTATCTGCACCAGCAAGTAACAAGTTTCGTATGTCTTGAAGTGACCTGACACCACCTCCCACTGTTAAAGGAACAAAACATTGTTCGGCTGTTTTTTGTACGGTATCTAATAATATATCTCTGTTCTCATTTGATGCAGTAATATCAAGAAAACAAATTTCATCTGCGCCGCTATCACTATAAACTTTTGCTTGTTCGACAGGATCTCCCGCATCTACTAAATTGATAAAATTAATTCCTTTGACTACTCTTCCGTCTTTTACATCTAGGCATGGTATAATTCTTCTCTTTAGCATCTAAATTATTTTCACCAACTCTTCTAAATTTATAGAACCATCATAAATGGCTTTTCCAACAATAACTCCTTTGATGATATTAGTTTTTTGAATTGAAACAATATCTTCAAGATTAGCAACGCCACCTGATGCAATAACAGGCACTGTACTTAATGATGCTAATTTTAATGTCTCCTCTAGGTTCACTCCTTGTTTAGTCCCATCTTTATCAATGTCCGTAAAAATAATACTTTTGATAGGATATGTTTTAATTTGCTCAAGAAAATCTGCTGCAAGTAATTTAGTTTGATCTGTCCAACCTTTTAAAGCTAAAAAACCTTTTCGCACATCCATGCCAACTGAAATTTTCATTGGATGCTTAGTAGAGATCATTTTTAATAATTCTGTATTCGTAACTGCTGCCGTTCCCATAACTATATTTTCCACTCCTAGATCAAGCACTTCTTCAATATCTTTTGAAGTTCTTAAGCCTCCTCCAACTTGTATTTTTAGAGATGTATGTTTTGCAATTTCCTTAATTGAATTTAAATTAGAAGTCTTTGAATCTAATGTTCTGTCTAAATCTACGATATGCAGATTCTTAAAGCCTAACTTCTCAAATTGCTGGGCTTGATCAAGAGGGGAGTCATTAAAAATTTCTTCTTTAGCAAAATCACCCTTGTATAATCTTACACATTTTTTATTTTTTAAATCAATTGCTGGATAAATAATCATAAAATTACCATTTAATAAAATTTTCTAAAATTTGGATTCCATTTTTTTGACTTTTTTCAGGGTGAAACTGTGTACCAAAAATATTATCCTTTAAAACGGCAACCGTTATTTCGTCTTGGTAAAAGGTAGATGCAGCAACGTTTTTTTGATCTTCTGCTATGAATTGATAGCTATGAACAAAGTAAAAATGCTTATCCATAGTCATGTGATCAAATAACGTGGTGTTTTGTTTTATTACGACCTCATTCCATCCCATATGAGGAAGTTTTAAATCTTTATTTAAAATATTAATTTTTTTGACACTCCCCTTAATCCAGCCAAATCCATTTGAGCCTCCATCTTCTTCTCCAACGTCAGCAAATAATTGCATTCCTACACAAATTCCAAAAATATTTTTTTTCTTTTCTATTACAAAATCATGAAGCTCATCCATCATACCAGAAATATTTTTTAAATGTTGGGCGCATTGTTTGAAAGATCCTTGTCCTGGTAAAATAATTTTATCTGATTGTCGTATTGCAGCAGGTTCACTAGTGACATTAACAACAATAGATTTATTCAAATTTTGCGCAGCAAACTCAACGGCTTTTGACACTGACTTTATATTGCCAGATCCATAATCAATAATGGATATTATCATTTACAATTTAAATTGTACCTTTGGTAGATGGAATAGAGTTTTTCATTCTCGGATCTATTTCAAAAGCACTTCGTAAAGCTTTTGCTAAACCTTTATAACAAGACTCAATAATATGGTGACTATTATCACCATAGATATTTTCAATGTGCAAAGTAATTCCAGCAGCCTGGGCGAAAGCTTGAAACCACTCTTTAAAGAGTTCAGTATCCATCTCGCCAAGCTTTTCTACTTTTAATTTTACATTCCACACTAAGTAAGGACGACCAGAAACATCTAAAGAAACTCTACTCAATGTCTCATCCATTGGTATAAGTGCGTGAGCATATCTCTTAATTCCTTTTTTATCACTCAGTGCTTGTAAAATAGCTTCACCAATAGCAATACCGCTGTCTTCAGTTGTATGATGTAAATCAATGTGTAAATCTCCAACCGCTTTTATTTTTAAATCTATCAAAGAGTGTTTGGAAAGCTGTTCCAACATATGGTCTAGGAAACCTATGCCAGTTTTAATGTCATATTGCCCTGTACCATCTATATTAACTTCAACGCTAATATTTGTTTCTTTTGTTTTTCTTTCTATGCTTGCAGTTCTCATGTTTTATGATTTACTTTATTATAATAAATAACTCAAAAATTATACCTTGAAGATATTAATTTAATAACCACATTAACTATTATTAAAATAGAGCAAAATATGGACACACAAAATTGGCATGGAACTACAATAGTTTTGGTACGAAAGAATAATGAAGTAGTTGTTGCTGGAGATGGACAAGTTAGCATCGGCAACACTGTTATGAAAAGTACTGCAAAGAAAGTAAGAAAAATAGAAAGTAGGGGTGTAATAGCTGGCTTTGCTGGATCTACAGCAGATGCATTTACGTTATTTGAAAGACTGGAGTCAAAATTAGAAAAACATGGAGGTCAATTAACTAGAGCTGCCGTTGAGTTAGCTAAAGATTGGCGAACAGACAAGTATTTAAGAAAGTTAGAAGCTTTAATGGCAGTGGCCGATAAGGAAAAAAGTTTTATTGTTAGTGGAATGGGTGATGTCTTAGAACCTGAGCATGGAGTAATTGCAATAGGTTCTGGTGGAAATTATGCATTAGCAGCAGCTAGAGTGCTTTTGGAAGAAACTAACAAATCAGCTGAAGAAATTGCAAGAAGATCTATTGAAATCGCATCTGAAATTTGCGTATTTACAAATAATAATATCACCATCGAAAAATTATAAATGGAAGAAGAAAAAAAAATTGTTTCGTTCTCTCCAAGAGAGATTGTGTCTGAATTAGATCGATACGTAATTGGACAAAAAGATGCAAAAAAAGCTGTGGCAATTGCATTACGTAACAGATGGAGAAGACAAGAGCTTCCTCCAGAATTGAAAGAGGAAGTGCTACCAAAAAATATTTTAATGGTGGGCCCAACTGGGGTTGGAAAAACAGAAATTTCACGAAGATTGTCTAAATTAGCGGAAGCTCCATTTATTAAAGTTGAAGCAACTAAATTTACAGAGGTGGGTTATGTTGGAAAAGATGTAGAACAAATCATTAGAGATTTAATTGAAATCGCAATTGCTCTCATAAAAGACAAAAAAAGAAAAGAAGTAGAAGCTAAATCGCAATTAGCTTCTGAAGAAAGAGTACTAGATGCACTAGTTGGAAACAATGCAACTCCTGCAACGAGAGAAAGTTTTAGAAAAAGATTAAGAGCTGGAGACCTAGATAATACTATTATTGAAATATCAGTTCAAGAAAATCCATCCATGCCTTCTTTTGAAATACCTGGAATGCAAGGTGGTGTGGGCATGATTAGTATTGGTGATATTTTGGGTAAAGGAATGGGTGCTAAGAAAAAGAAAAAGAAAATGACTGTCAAAGAATCATATGAATATTTAATACAAGAGGAATCTGACAAGTTAATTGATCAAGACCAAATTATTAAAGAAGCAAAATTTTCTGTTGAAAATAATGGAATCGTTTTTTTAGATGAGATTGATAAAGTTTCAGCAAGAAGTGAAAGGTCTGGGACCGACGTTTCAAGAGAGGGTGTTCAAAGAGATTTGCTGCCCTTAATTGAGGGAACCACTGTAAATACAAAGCATGGTCCCATTAAAACAGATCATATTTTATTTATTGCCTCAGGAGCCTTTCAATTAGCAAAACCATCGGATTTACTACCTGAATTACAAGGTAGATTGCCAATTCGTGTTGAATTACAGCCACTTACCAAAGAGGATTTTATTAAGATTTTGAAAGAACCAGATAATAGTTTGATTAAACAATACGTGGGCTTAATGAAAACTGAAAATGTTGAACTTCAGTTCACAGATGACGGTATTGAGACATTAGCAGATATTTCAACTCACATAAATTCTACTATTGAAAATATTGGAGCAAGAAGACTTCATACAATTATTGAAAAGGTTTTAGAAGAAATCAGCTTCACCGCTCCAGATAAAAGTGGTGAAAAAGTTATAGTGGATAAACAATTTGTAGAAAAAAATATTGGCAATATTATTAAAGATAAAGATTTATCTAAATTTATTTTATAATTTTTTTAACGTTACTATCATAGAACCCTCCCCACCCAATTTAATTGGACTCGGCTCTATAGAAACTAATATTTTTGCAAAGTTCTTTTGGAGATAATCTGGTACTGCATATTTTAACAAGCTTAAATCTTTAGATGCATAGGGGTCTTGCTCCTTGTTAGAATGAAGACCTTTGCCTGTAATAATTAGTATTTTTTTAATTTTTTTTTCTTCAGCAAAACTCATTAATTGATCTATTTTTTGAAATGCTTCATCAATAGTATAGCCATGCAGATCTACTCTTAGATCAAAAATATTAGGGCTTGAATGGTGAGTAACTGGATGTAATTTTTGATCCTTATCTTCAACTACATTTGTTTGATTAATAAACTTATTCCAAACTTCTAAATCTTCTTTAGAAATTTTAGTGCTTGGTCTCTTGTCCAGTTTCTTCACTAGAAAGCTCTGTTAAGTACCAAGTTAAATCTTTATCTTTTAAATCTCTTTCAAAGCTCCATACATCAGTTGTAACTTTTGTTTTTTCAGGATCACCTTCGATCACTTCTCCTTTTTCATTTTTTAAGCAAGTAATGATCTCGCTTACAAATCTAGCAGTTACTTTGTATTTAGTTCCTTCGTTGGCTATTTTATCAATAGATAATTTTTTTATTCCAATAAAAGTCAATTCAGATTTTAACTTTTTTTCATTGCGCTCATCAATAATTAACGAAAAATCTTCATACAATTTTTTATTTAAAAGCGATTTTAATGTAGCTTTGTCTCCGCTGGCAAAAGCATTGATAATCATTTCGTAAGCGTACTCTGCACCTTTTTTAAATACTGCCTCATCAAAAGATGGTTCTTTTGATTTTTCTTGCACATCTTGAACGAATGAAAAGTTTTCTTGAGCTTTTTTTAAAAAATCATGTTTAATAGGAGCATTGTCAGCTCCTTTTCCTAGAACATTTCTTAGACGTAAAAAAATAAATCCTGCCAGCATTGCTAGCAAAATAATATCTATATAGCCGAAATTTTCACTCATAGTTGTAATCTTAATAATAGTAATTATGTACAATATTAAATCATATATTATGCAATTTACACTATTAATTTTAATCTTATTGCCGCTATTTGAAGTTTACCTAATGATTAAAATAGGTTCGGTTATTGGTGCTTTCAATACTATCTCCATTACTATTTTTACTGCAGTATTGGGCATGTACTTTGTGAAGCAACAGGGGCTATCTACTCTAAGATCTGTACTTGAAAATTTGCGCGCAGATAGAAATTCAATCAGCGAAATATTGCATGGATTTTGCTTGGTAATTGCAGCTTTTTTACTAATATTACCTGGATTCATTACTGATTTTTTTGGTTTTTTATTGCTTGTGCCATATAGTAGAGATTGGTTTTTAAAAAATTTTATTCCAAAAAAAGAAAGCGATATCAATATAATTGAAATTAACCCGGAGGAAGTAGAAGAGCATGACCGATTCAAATAATTCAAATTATGAAATAGTAGCAAAATATATTAAGGATATTTCTTTTGAAATTCCAAATCCGGATTGTTTTGTAGATGCGGCGAGAGGTTTAAATGAATATTCAACAAAGCTAGATTTAAATAGTCAGCCCTATAAAAATAATCTTATCGAATTAAATTGTAAATTTTTGTTAGAGGCACCTGATACAGCTCAAAATAAAATTCATGCTGAGATTTGTCTTTCAATAATTTTTAAAATTATTAATAAGGATCTAACTGCTGACCAAGTAAAGAAATTAATTTTAGTTACTTTGCCAACAGAAAATTTTTCTTTTATGAAGGAAATGGTAACTTTTCTTTTTCAAAAATCTGGATTTAAAGGTTTTAATTTTAATAAAGAAGTTGATTTTGAAGCTTTGTATAAACAACAATTTCCTACTTCAGCATAAAGGATTTCGGGACCTGGGTTTCTAAAAATTTTTTATGCAATTGTTTTTCTTCTTCACTAATAGTAACAATTAATTTTTCTCTATTCTCATTAATTACATGAGCCGAGTTAATTTCTGCAATCGTAGCTTGGGTTTGTTGTAAATCTAATAGGGGTTCTTTTTTTTCTAAAAGCTCAATATAAACTTCCGTCAACAACTGACAGTCTAATAAAGCTGAATGCTTTTCTCTTTTAGAAGTATCAATTTTAAATCTTTTACATAAAGCATCCAAACTAGCCTGCGAGCCTGGGAATTTTTGTCTAGCCAACATCAGGGTATCTACTACTCTGTCTTTCGCAATGGGCTCCAAATCTTGGTCCTGTAGGGCTTTATTCAAGAAAGCCAGGTCAAAATCTGCGTTATGGATCACCAACTTAGAATCCTTAATAAAAGCCAAGAATTCCTTAGCAACATTTTTAAAAGTTGGTTTGTCTCTTAAAAATTCCCTTGTAATTCCATGTGTTTGATAGGCGCCATCCGAAATATCCATTTCTGGATTAATAAAAACATGAAATTGATTTTTTGTCGGTATTTGATTGTCTAATTCAATACAGGCAATTTCAATAATTTTATCAGAATTAAATGACAATCCTGTGGTTTCGGTATCTAGTATAACTTCAATCATTTATAACAATTCTACCAAGAAGCTCTTTTACTCTCAACTGCATAGTTTTTTTATTATAATTATTTACTAACACAAAGTCTGCCAATAGTTTTTTTTCTTCGATTGGCAATTGTATTTTGCGCAAAATAGAAATCATTTTTTTATTATAACTTGGTCTTTGTTTTAATTTTGCATCTAACAGTTTTTGATTAGCATCAATGCAAATAATAACATCCTCGGGTTCATGTAATTTATTTTCTAATAAAAGCGGTATATCCATTATGACTACTTTTTTGTTTTTATTTTTTTGTAAAAATAATTTCATTTTTTTTCTTACCTCAGGATGAACAATTTTAATTATTTTTTTTAAATTATTTTGATTACTGCTAATGGCCTGAATTAACTCTTGTTTATCAATTGGATACGAAGCAATATATTTAGATAAAGTTTTCTTTAACTTTGCAAAAATAGATTTTTGCTTGTAAACATTTGAAACTTCTTCATCTGCATTAAAAATGGGAAACTTTTTTCCCGCCAATAATTTTGAAATATAGGTTTTGCCTGATCCAATGGAGCCAACAACGCAAATTTTTATCATCTTTATAATTCTAATTTTTTAATTAGTTCTTGATTAATTTCAGGTTTAATCCCTGTCCAAATTTCAAAAGCTTTTTGCGCCTGATATAGAAACATTTTTAATCCATTGATTACTATACAGTTTTTTTCTTTAGCTTTTTTTAAAAAAGTTGTTTCTAAGGGATTGTAAATAACATCATAAACAAAAGTATTTTGATTAAGTTTATCAAATGGTATTTCTAAGTTAGAACTGCCAGGCAACCCAAGGCTAGTTGCATTAATAATTATATCTACCATTAAATTAATTTTTAAATCTGACCAAGAAACCACTTTAACCAATGACGTAAATTTTTTTTGTAAAGCTATAGCTTTTTCTTCCGTTCTGTTGGTTAAGTAAATTTGCTCCATTCCCATTTCTTTTAATGCAACAATAATAGATGGGGCCACTCCGCCTGATCCAATTAAAAGTGCTGATTTTAATGGTTTATTTAAGGTAACTTCTTCCAAAGATTGGCGAAACCCAAAAATATCAGTGTTGTCGCCTATAATTTTACCCGCTCTTTTAAATACTGTATTCACAGAGTTGGATAATTTAGCTTGGTCAGAAAGCTCATCTAGGTAAGGAATAATAATTTGCTTAAAGGGAACCGTAATATTAACTCCATGTATTTCGTCTAATTTTATTTGATGAACAATTTTGCTCAATCCTTTTTCGTCTGTCTGAATTTTATCATAATCAGAATTAATATTATATTTACTAAACCAGTAATTATGTACCGTTGGTGATTTTGAATGCTGAATGGGATTTCCTATTACAAAAAATTTTTTCATTTTGCTTGATGTGTAAAATAATGAACAACTGGTTGTATGGGCATTCCCAATATAGAATTTAAGTCTCCCTCTATATGCGTAAATAATTTTTTTCCTTGTCCTTCTATTTGATAAACCCCATATTGTTGCAAAATACCTAGGTCTATTTCTTCTAAATAATTGTTGATTTCTTCATCAGATAAATTTTTCATTTTTAGGATACAGGTATTATTAAAATGCCAAACCATACTTCCATTTTTAGATACACAAATTGCATTATGTAGTTTGTGTTCCTTGTTATTTAATTTAAGCAAAATATTTTTAGCTTCCGCTTTGCTCACTGGTTTACTAATACAGACGTTATCCAAATCCAACACCTGATCTGCACCCAGGACATAGTGTTGCTCAAATTTACTACTTATTCTATTTGCTTTGTGTTCTGCTAAACTTTTGGCAATTGCAATACAGCTAGCTCCGTTAGCCATCATAGACAGTTTAATTTCTTCTTCGTCTACATTCGACGGTTCAGCCCTTACTTTAAAATTAGCATCTTCCAAAACTTTTTTTCTTATTGCACTTTTAGAAGCTAAAATAATATTATCAATCATGCATTTTTTTTAATCTCATAAATTTTAACTATCGCAGCGGCAGTTTCTTCCACTGATTTTCGTGTTACATCTATGGTTGGTATTTTATGCGAGGCAAATAATTTTTTTGACTTATTGATTTCGTCTTGGATTAAATCAATATTAGCATAGTTTGAATCGGGTTTATCATTTAATAAATTTATTCTAGTTTTTCTTATGTCCTCGAGACGCTTTGGGTCAACTACCAAACCTACAAGCATTGCTTTAGACTCAAATATATATTCAGGCACTGTTTGATGGGGGACCAAAGGAATATTTGCAGTTTTAAAACCTTTTTCTCCAAGGTAAATGGATGTTGGAGTTTTGCTTGTTCTGCTTACGCCCATAATAATAATATCAGCATCAACCATGCTTTCAAGTTGCTGCCCGTCATCATGAGCAAGCGTATATTGTATGGCTTCAATTTTTTTATAATATTCTTTATTTAATTCATGCTGACCACTAGGCCTTCCACTTGCCTTTTGTTCAAATAATTTTTCAAATCCTGGAATTAAATGATCCAAAACACCAAAGCAGGGAATACCAAGGGACTGACTTTGACTTTTAATAAAATTTGTCGTTGCGGGCTCAACTAAAGTATAAATTATAATCGAATTTTCAGTTTTTCTACATTTTTCAATTAATTGGGCTGTTTGGGCACTAGTTCTGATAAATGAAAAATGGTGAAGGTTATATTCTAAAGTTCTAAATTGGGCTTTAATTGCAAGAAAAATACGATCTAAAGTTTCTCCCGTTGAATCTGATACTAAAAAAAAATTATATTTTTTGTTCATAAGCTTGTTAATAAATATCTATAACTTAAAATTATACATTTATCATCATTGGCCAACTGGCTTATTCGACAGATCTATTGTTTTTTCACAAAAAAACTAAGTTTAGTAAAAAAAAAATTTACAAGTTAGTTATGTTTATAACTTAAACAAATATGATAAATTATTCATAATTCTTATAAAAAAACAATGAACAACTTGTGAATAAAAACTTAACCCCAAAACTAACATCTCCTACCAATACCAATACTTTAATTAAATATTATATATATGAGTAATTTAATCTTAAAGGCTTTAAAAAAAGAAAGACCTATCTGGTTAATGAGACAAGCAGGGAGATATTTAAAAGAATATCAAGTCATTAGAAAAAAACAAAAAAATTTTATCGATTTTTGTTTAAATTATAAAGCTGCAAGCAAAGTAACATTACAACCAATAAAAAGATTTGATCTAGATGCTGCAATAATTTTTTCAGATATTTTAATAATTCCATATGGCTTGGGACAAAAAGTTAATTTTAAACATAACGAGGGACCTATTTTGGGTTCTTATAATTTAAAAGAATTTAAAAAAAACAATAAACGAAAATTTTTATCAAAAGTTAAAAACGTCTATAAAGCAATTGAGTATACTAGAAAAAAATTAAATAAAAAAAAATCCCTTATAGGTTTTGCAGGATCTCCATGGACATTATTGGTTTATATTTTAAATAAAAAATCTCCGAAAAAAAACTTTAATTTAAATAAAATTATTCAAAATAAAAAAGAAGTTGATAGTCTTTTAAAAATAATTGAAAAATTTATTTATATTCATATTGAACAACAAATTAAAAGTGGTGCAGACACGATTCAGTTATTTGATAGTTGGGCCGGACTGTTAAATAAAAAAAATTTAAACAAATATTGTTATCAACCCAACAAAAGAATAGTAAAAAAAATTAAACAAAAATATCCGAACATTCCTATTATTTGTTTTCCAAAGGGCTTACATAAAAATATTGTGCAATTTTGCAATATAGTTAAACCAGATTGTTTAAGCATTGATAGTAAGGCAGATGTTAATCTTATAAATAAAAAAATATCTTCTAAAACAATTATTCAAGGAGGGCTCGATCCAAAGTTTTTATTAGGAAATAAAAAAGCATGTGAGAAAAAAGCGTTATTTTATCTAAGAAAATTTAAACACAGGCCCTATATTTTTAATCTTGGTCACGGAGTGGACAAAAAAACCAAACCAACCGCTGTTCAGCGCCTGGTTAAAGTAGTAAGAAAGTTTCAATCATGACTTTAGAACACGCAAAAAATCATCCAGAAGTAAAATTTGGAAAAACGGGCGTCCTTATTATTAATTTAGGAACACCAGATAGTACTGGTTGGTGGGACATTAGAAAATATTTAAAAGAATTTTTATCAGACAGAAGAGTTATAGAAGTTAATCCTATTTTGTGGAAAATTATTTTAAATTTAATTATTTTAAATTTTAGGCCGCACAAAACAGCCCATGCCTACAAGCAAATCTGGCTTAAGGAGACCAACGAGTCTCCGCTGCGATATTATACCAGACAACAAGCACAGAAATTACAGGACAAATTTCGTGATCACGATGAAATTTTTTTAGATTTTGCTATGAGATATGGCAATCCAAGCATAGCTTCTAAATTAAAAGAACTAAACGATAAGGGATGTGAAAACCTAATCATTTTGCCTCTATACCCACAGTATGCAGCGGCAACTACAGCAACAGTTTGTGACGAGGTATATCGTAGTCTTATGAAAATGAGGTGGCAACCAAGTTTACAAATTATTCCACACTACGAATCTAATCCTTTGTACATAGAGGCATTAAGCAAAAGTATTACTAGTCATCTAAAAACTTTAAATTGGACACCAGACGTTATCCTTTCCTCTTATCATGGGATACCAAAGAAATATTTTACCAAGGGAGATCCCTATCATTGCTATTGTCAAAAAACGAACCGGCTTTTAAAAGAAAGACACGGCAATTCAATTCCAATTGAACTTTCTTTTCAATCGCGTTTTGGCCCAGATGAATGGCTACAGCCCTATACAGACAAGACAATTGAAAAATTAGCAAAAGAGGGAAAAAAAAATTTGCTAATGATTTGTCCTGGCTTTGCTTCTGACTGCGTTGAAACTTTAGAAGAAATTAATATCCAAGGAAAAGAAACTTTTGAAGAGCACGGCGGAGAAAATTTTTCTATGGTCCCTTGTTTAAACGACAACGATGATCATATAAACTTATTAGAAAATTTAATAAAAAAATATTTGATTAAATGAGCATTTATCTTCTTTTAAAATCACTGCACATTATTGCTATTATAGCTTGGATGGCAGGACTTTTGTACTTGCCAAGAATTTATGTCTATCATTGTCAAACCACTTTTGGTTCAGAAGCCCATGAAAAATTTGTTCAAATGGAATACAGATTATTAAAATATATTATGAATCCAGCCATGATTATTTCTTGGATATTGGGCATTGGATTAATTCATTCGCTGGGGCATGAGGTTGCAACACAGTTTTGGCTTCAATTAAAATTATTTTTAGTGCTATTAATGTCAGGATTTCATGGATATCTAGGCGCTTGTAGAAAAAAATTTGAAAGCAACACAAACACAAAATCAGAAAAATTTTATAGAATTATTAATGAGGTGCCGACAGTGCTCATGATTATAATTGTATTTCTTGTCGTTTTTAAACCCATCTAAGCTTGCAAAAATTTAAATATCGAATATAAATTACACAAGTATCCAAATTAACTTCCTTTAATGAACCTCCAAGAACTAAAAGATAAATCACCAGCAGATTTAATACTAGAAGCAGAAAAGCTTGGTATTGAAAATCCAAGCACTATGAGAAAGCAAGAAATTTTATTTGCTATTCTTAAAAAATTTGCTGAAAAAAACGAACAAATAACTGCAAGTGGGGTACTAGAAACATTACAAGACGGATTTGGTTTTTTGCGAGCCATGGAATCCAATTATTTACCTGGTCCAGATGATATTTATGTTAGCCCAAGTCAAATAAGAAGATTTGGATTAAGAAAGGGAGATACGGTTGAAGGAGAAATTAGAGCGCCCAAAGAACAAGAAAGATATTTTGCTCTTTTAAAAGTTAATAAAATTAATTTTGAAGATCCTGAAAAAACAAAAAATAAAATTAACTTTGATAACTTAACTCCATTATATCCTCAGGAAAAAATTAAATTAGAAATTGAAAGCACCAAGATCGAAAAAAAAGCAGATGTTACAGCAAGATTAATTGATCTAGTTGCGCCTATTGGTAAGGGACAACGATCACTTATTGTGTCGCCACCACGAACAGGTAAAACGGTGGTATTACAGAATATAGCTCATTCTATAACCACCAATCATCCGGAAGTTTATTTAATTGTTTTATTAATTGACGAGAGACCTGAAGAAGTAACAGATATGCAAAGATCTGTTAGAGGTGAAGTGGTTAGTTCTACATTTGATGAGCCAGCAATGCGTCACGTCCAAGTAGCAGAAATGGTTATTGAAAAAGCTAAGCGTTTAGCGGAGCACAAAAAAGATGTTGTTATTCTTTTAGATTCTATCACTCGTCTAGGCAGAGCATACAATGCTGTTGTTCCTAGTTCAGGAAAAGTATTAACCGGTGGTGTAGATGCCAATGCATTGCAAAGACCAAAACGCTTTTTTGGTGCTGCAAGAAATATTGAAGAGGGAGGATCTCTTACTATTATTTCTACAGCTTTGATTGAAACTGGTTCAAGAATGGATGAAGTTATTTTTGAAGAATTTAAAGGAACGGGTAACTCTGAAGTAATTATGGATAGAAAAGTTGCAGACAAAAGAATTTATCCAGCCATTGATATTACGAAGTCCGGAACAAGAAAAGAAGAATTACTTTTAACGAAAGACGAGCTTCAAAAAATGAATGTCTTGAGAAGAATTATTAATCCTATGGGAACCATGGATGCAGTTGAGTTTTTAATTGGTAAATTAAGAGAGACAAAAAATAACGCAGAATTTTTTGACTCGATGAATAAAGGTTAATTATTCTTTAATTTTTCTTGCTTCATCGGGAAGCATGATAGGAATTCCATCTTTGACCGGATAAGCCAAGCCAGACTTTTTAGCAATTAATTCATTATTTTCTTGGTCATAAATTAACTTTTCTTTGGAAAGAGGACATACCAACATAGATAATAAATTTTTATTTAATTCCATTTAATGAATATTTTTTTGAGAATTGGATTGATTGCTCAAAATATAAAAATTAATAATTTGATTTAAAATATTATTTCTTTCTTCCAGCGTTGTGGTTTCAAGTAATCTCTGCTTTTCTCCTGTTGTGAAAGGACAGATCATAGCCAAAGAATTAATTAATTGATCTGGTTTAACTTTTTCAACAACCTGCCAATCAGTAGACAGTTGAAACATTTTAAAAAATTTTTTCGTTTTATCAATTAATTCTAATAGATTTTTTTGATCAATTGTATTTTCTTCTTCTTCCACATCATTAGAAAAGTCTTCATAAGAGACCTCAAAAGTTCTATATAACTTGTCGTTATTAATTTCTTTAACTACTTTAAATCGAGTGACCCCTTTTAAACTGATTAAATATCTGCCATCTTTTGTTTCAGAATAGTTTTCTACTTTACCAAGGCAACCTACTTCAAAAATACGAGGTTTTATTGGATCTATAGTTTGAAGGTTGGGCTGGGCCATTCCAATCAGCTTGCTATTCTTCAGAGCATCCTCTGTCATTTGTTTATATCTTGGTTCAAAAATGTTGAGCGGTAAAACTGTATTAGGAAAAAAAATTGCGTTAGAAAGTGGAAATATTGGAATTTCTTTTGGAATATCTTTTAAATTTATTTTATCTTTTTTCATATCTTGATTTTTATATTGAAAACATATCTTATAAATAATAATTTAACATAAATTAATAAGCGGGTGTAGCTCAGTGGTAGAGCGAATCGTTGCCAACGATTAGGTCGTGGGTTCAATTCCCTTCACCCGCTCCAAAAAATGACTGAATTACATAAAAAAAAATGCATCGCCTGCAGTGGAGACATGCCTGCTTTAACTGAGTCATCCATCCAAGAATTAAATAATAAAATAAAAAATTGGAATGTTGTCAAAGAGGATCAAGTTTTTAAATTAACTAAATATTTTAAGTTTGAAAATTTTGAAAAAAGTCTTTCTTTTATCAATCAAGTTTCAATTATAGCTGAGACAGAGGGGCACCACCCAGATCTTTCATTTGGCTGGGGCTATGCCAATATTATAATTTTTACTCACGCGGTTAAGGGTTTGACAGAAAGTGATTTTATTTTAGCTGCTAAAATAGATCAGGTTAGTGCTTAAAGTTTCTAATACCTGTAAAAACCATCGCAATACCAGCAGCATCAGCAGCATCAATGACTTCTTGATCTCGTATAGATCCACCCGGTTGGATAATTGATTTAACACCTAATTTCACTAAAGTTTCTAGACCATCTGCAAATGGAAAAAATGCATCTGATGCAGCTCCACAACCTTCTACTTCATCAGGAAAAAATTTTTTGGCATTAGCACAGGCTATTTCACTTGAGCCCACCCTGCTCGTTTGTCCTGCTCCAACACCAAGTGTTGTATTATTTTTAGTAATCACGATAGCGTTGGATTTTACATGTTTACAAATTTGATTGGCAAATAATAAATTTTCTATTTCTTGCTCTGTTGGTTTTTTTTTAGTTACAATTTTTAAATCTTGCTTATTTATCATTTGTAAATTTTCATCTTGAGCTAAAAACGTTTTTTGTAGAAACGTTAGATGTTGTATTTTATTTTTTTCTGGCAGATCATATTCTAGTACTCGCAAATTTTTCTTTTGTGCCAAAATTGCAAGAGCATCTTTTTCAATGGACGGTGTTAAAATCACTTCATAAAAAGTTTTAACCAATTCTGTAGCTAGCTGAGCATTAATTGTATAATTTAGAGCCACAACCCCTCCAAAAGCACTGATAGGATCGCCGCTAAGGGCTTTTAAATAGGCATTTGTGCCATTCGGGTCTACTGCACAGCCACATGGGTTATTATGCTTAATTATAGCGCAAATCGGCTTTTTTGGGTCAAAATCAGTTACAAGATTATAAGCGCTATAACTATCGAGATAATTATTATGACTAAGCTCTTTTCCCTGAAGCTGCTTCAGCTTAGAAAACCCATCAAAATTTCCTGGTATTTCATAAACTGCACTTTCTTGATGAGGATTTTCTCCGTAACGAAGTTGGGAGATAATTTTTCCACCAATTGTTTTTTTGTCTGAAAATTTATTTTCTTGAATTTGATTCATCCAATTGGAAATCATAGAGTCGTAGTAGGCTGTTTCATTAAAAGTCTCGTTTGCCATTTTTTGTCTAAAATTTAGATCTGTTGCACCGTTGTGTTGCTTCAACAGTGTAATAAATTCATCGTAGTATTTAACGTTCGGTAAAACCGTTGTGTGTTTAAAATTTTTTGCTGCTGATCGAAGCATGGAAGGTCCACCAATATCGATATTTTCAATTAATATTTCTTTTGATGAAGCTGGATCTAAGAGTTTGCTTTCAAAAGGATAAAGATTAACAATCACTAAATTAATTTCCTGAATAGCATTTTCTTTCATGGCATTAAGATGATTAGTTTTATCTAAGTCACCCAAAAGACCACCGTGAATTTTTGGATGCAATGTTTTAACTCGCCCATCCATAATTTCAGGAAATCCAGTGTAATTAGAAATTTCAATACATTCATATCCCTTATCTTTAATGAATTGATAGGTTCCACCTGTGCTGATAATTTCAACATTGAACTGTTTTAAGCATATTAAAATTGCTTCTAGTTTGGTTTTGTCAGATACGGAAATGAGAGCTCTAGATATTTTTTTTAAGGACATGGAGCTAATGTTTATACTCCATTAGTTGCTTTTTTCTAGAGACCATAAAATTTTATTTATTTCTTTATTTAACGTACCTTCAATCACAATACATTTTGTTTCTTGGACTTTTTCAGTGTCCGCAAAGTACAGGCTGTTATCAATGGTTATAGTTTGTCCAGGTGACTTAAACTTCCAGCCTTGATTTTCAATACTTATCAGTACATCGCCCCCATGGGTTTGTATGAGTTTAGCTTCGGGCATAACATGAAAGCGGATAGAAAAATTTAAAAAAGCATAGTCATTTTTGGATACTATTAAAGTGTCTTCTCCATGGAGAAGTTTTTGTTCTTCATTGCCAACAATTGTTCGCTCAAACAACGTTCCATACTTTTCTTGGTAACCATCGTGTGCCGAAGATAATGAAAAAGATATTTTGTCATTAGAAAATTCTCTTTTGTAAACTTTGAGTTTTTTTAATAAAGAATTTCCATGATATTGTTTGATCAAAGGATTTTTTTGAAAAATACAAGAAGAAGTATCATTGATTGTCAGGCAAGAATGGGCCGCAGTTGATTGACTTAAATAAGCCAGTTCTTTAGAAAAGTTATGAGCGTATCCACAGTTTGTAATAATCTTTGTCCCACCGTACATCATTTCAAATGATAAACATCCTGCCTGATAATCCTGAGAATAAAAATCAGATGGTGGATTGTTTGTATCCATGATTGCTTCTAATTTTTTTATTTTTCCAAATAAGAAATGACTTTCGTTATTATCTTTTACAAATTTATAACCTTTAGATTTGATGAACTGATTAAAGTTTGAACAATCGTAATACTTTGCTCCATTAAATAATGGGATAGTGTCATTAGCATACAAAAGAGAAGCATACAGTTTTCCAAGCTGTTCTATACGTTCATCTAAAAATTCAGGTATAGGATATTGAGCAAGATATAAACTTTCCTTAATAAGAATGAGGTGATGCAGTATCCAAAATTGATCTTGTATATTTTTGGTCTCAACAAATCCTTTTTTGTCTAAAATATTTTTAAGTTGATTGTTTAAAATTTTTATAGAGCTGTCTGTGAATTTTTTATAACCCTCAAAAGTAGTCCCTGCTAAAATAAGTGAAAAAAGAGCGTAAATCCTATCTTTTTTGCTATGTAGATGAGTAATATTTTTAGATAAGTGAACACATTGTTTGAGAATACTATTTGTTATTTTTGTTCGATAAATTAAATCGTCATGACGAATTGTTAGACTTGGACTCGTAATCCAAAATATAATTCTATTAGCCAACACTAACAAATCCCAAGTTGTGGATTGATAATTGTTATTTTTTTCTAACCAAGCATCGATAATTATTTTAGCTAGTTCTTTATCTTTTTTTATATCTAGGTGTGGCAGCCAAGAAAACTTATGAAGATTGTTAATTCTTTCTTGTTTTAAATTATTAATTTTCCAAAGATTTTTTTTAAATTGTTTAGCTAGAATATAATTTTTTGTATTTTTATCCTGCAGCTCTCCCAAGATATGTACATTATGAATATCGTAATTTCTTGAAGCTGGAGTAGCTTTCAGCGATTGATTGTATTGCTTACTATTAAAATAAATTGTTCGAATATTATTTTTCAATAATCTCCACAACGAGATAATCCATAATTTTACAAATGAAATTTTCATTTATGAAATAATTAACAATTGCGTAATTGATCTATATTATCTTTAAGATTCTTTTCGTCTTTAAACAAAGTTGTTCCAGAAACTAAAATATCAACACCAGCTTCCTTTGCTTGTTTACCTGTAATATAATCAATTCCTCCATCAATTTCTATTTCAACAGTTAGATTTTTTTCATCAATGATTTTACGTAAATCTACTACTTTAGATAAAACTTCTGGCATAAATGACTGACCACCAAATCCTGGATTAACACTCATGATTAAAACTAGGTCTATGGAGTTTAGAACTGGCAATACTTTTTCAATAGGTGTTTCTGGATTTAGAGATACTCCAGCCTTTTTTCCAAGTGATTTGATCAGCTGAATACTTGCCTCAAGATCATTTGTTGCTTCTGGGTGGATAGTTATGATGTCTGCTCCAGCGTCTGCAAAATCTTTAATATATCTGTGAACGGGAGCTATCATTAAATGAACATCAAAAGGGATGGAAGAATATTTTCTAATTTTTTTTATCACTGGTGGACCAAAAGTTATATTAGGAACAAAATGACCATCCATGACATCAACGTGCACCAGATCTGCTCCCGATGTATTTAGAGATTGTAATACCTCTCCAAGTTTGCTGAAGTCTGATGAAAGAATAGACGGTGCTATTTTAAGGGATTTTGTCATTTCATTGTTTAATTAGTTATAATCCTAATAACTTAAAAAACAAAAAAATATATATTTAGGTTGTGGATTTTTAGTTTTGCTTACTAAATAGGGTAACCAAAAAACCTGTAATTTCACTTTCAAGAGGAAAAGAAAGCATCCCCATGACTGAATAGCCCATTAGATAAGGCATTAAATAAAAACGAAACATATAAAAAAACCAAGCGACATACAAAGGAACCATAGGCTTAATAAGAAAACCAGGCGTTACAAAATGAAATAAACGAATAACTGGATCTGTAAGTTTTACAAAAGCTTTCATGAAAAAAAATTCAGAGTCTTCTTTTTGAAAAAAATTCATAGCGGCTCTTCCGATCAGAGTCCACATAACAACACCCAAAACATAATCGATAACTAAAATGAATGGACTTATGTTCATATTGGGATTTTATAATAAAAAAGGGGCGAAAACAAATTCGCCCCTTTTAATTTTAAAAGTTTTATTGATTATTCTAGTCCGCTAACCGTCTTACCAGTAGGGATTCTAATATCATCAACCATTTGTTGAGTTTTAGCATCTGGTTCTTCAGTCGCTAAACTTACAACGATCATTAATATTAAACATACTGGAGCTCCGATTAGACCAAAACGTAAATGGTCAATTCCTAACCAAGGAGTTTGAGCCATAAACTTCGGACCAACATAGATTAGGTAAGCAGTACCTGCTGCTAGACCACCTAGCATTCCTGCAACTGCACCTGCTCTTGTTGCTCTCTTCCACCATACACCAAGCACAAGTGGGAAGAACAATCCTGACATTGCAAAATCAAACGCCCAAGCAACGGAACCTAAAATTCCAGTTAGTCTCATTGAAGCAATGTAAGCTCCAAATACACCAACCACAACTAGTAGTACACGAGCAACAATTAATCTTTTTGCTGTGTCCGCTTTTGGGTTAATCATTTTGTAATATACATCATGTGATAATGCGTTTGAGATCGCAAGAATTAAACCATCTGCTGTAGACATCGCAGCTGCCATACCGCCGGCCGCAACTAGTCCAGAGATCACATATGGTAATCCTGCAACTTCAGGCGTTGCTAACACAACAACCCCGCTTCGCATGAAGAACTCGTTCAGTCCAAGTTTGCCATCGCCATTTAAGTCAGCGATAAACACTTGTCCAACTGCAGTCCATTCTTGTACCCATTTAATGCCTTGCACTTCAGCAATTGATTTACCGATAATCGAAGTTGGAATATTCGGATCGATCAAAGCAATTTTTGAAAGTGTTGCAAGCATTGGAGCTGAGAAGTAAAGCAAGAAAATAAAGAACAATGACCAAGCCACTGATCTTCTTGCTGCACTTACGCTAGGAGTTGTAAAGTATCTCATTAGGATATGAGGTAAAGAAGCTGTTCCTACCATCATACAAATTGCTAACGAAATAAATTTCCAAGCAGCCATTGCGCCAGCTGGCACAGCAGAATGTGGATTAGAAATGTAAGCTAATCCTCCTGGAACTTTAGCAGCTTTTAATGCAGCCGCACTATTTTTCGTTAAGCCTAATGTTTTCTCTAACTCGGCTATTCTTTGCACTTCGTCACCTAACATAAAGTGAGGGAAGAAGCCCGCTCCGATTTTGTTACTGATCCAGAAAACTGGAAGTAAGTAAGCTATGATTAGAACGATGTACTGAGCCACCTGGGTCCAAGTAACCGCTCTCATTCCACCAAGCATTGAACACATCAAGATACTTGCTAGTCCTACATAAACCGCTGTTTCAAACGGAATACCTAGAGCTCTAGAAGCAATTGTACCTGTTGCGTTAATTTGGGCAGTCACATAAGTGAATGACGCTAATACCAGAACTAATACCGCAGCAAATCTTGCTACGTTTCCGCCGTATCTTGTTCCAATAAAGTCAGGCACTGTGTAACATCCAAATTTTCTCAAATATGGTGCTAGTAATGAAGACACAAGGATATACCCTCCTGTCCAGCCTACTAAGAATGCCATGTAAGTATATCCACCGAAGTAAATACCACCTGCCATAGCAACAAATGATGCTCCTGACATCCAGTCAGCAGCTGTTGCCATACCATTAAATACTGTTGGCACCTCTCTACCTGCTACGTAGTAAGCACTAGCTTGCATCGTTCTGGATAGATATCCAATAAATGCATAGATAAATACTGTAAATCCTACGAACAGAATTCCAATTGTTTTAGCGGACATACCGTTTGCTTCGCAAATTGCCATTAATAGACAGAATGCTAGGAAACCTCCTGTATATGTGCCGTATATTTTTGGAAGGTTGTCTACAAATTTTCCTTTAAACATTAGTCATCCCTCCCTGCATCGCTTACGCCATGCTCTTCATCTATCTCCTGTTGTTTTCCAGTTGACCAGAAGATTATTATTACGAAAGCAGCAAGTGAACCTTGTGCTGTCATATAATAAGCTAGTGGATAACCAAGAAAACTCATGGAGTTTATGTCATGTCCAAACATGAACACCACGTATCCGAAAAAAAACCACAGAGCTAATGTAATTTTCATTAACCCTTTCGTCTTTTCCCAATGCGCTTCATTGTTTTTTGACGCCATTGTTTCCCCCTTAAGGTTATTAATTAATTAATTGGTAGACATTATTTATGTAATTGCCGAAGTCAAAGTTAAATTTTTTAATTTTTTTGAACTTTTGTTAATTTTTTTTTTGCATATGCACAAAAACTAATAAAATAGTACATAATTTCGAATATTTGATATGGAGTATTCATGTTTAAAAAAGAGCAAATTGAAGAGCATATTAGTGCTTTAAAAGAATATTTTTTTGTTCCTTTAAAAAAAATTTTTATTGGTGAAAAAAAAATCAAAACTTTGTTTGATTTAGAAGAATTTATTCAAACCAAATCTGCAATCATTACTCAACACACGTTGTATGGTTATTTAAAAACAAGAATTGGAACAAGACATGTCATGTTGTTTGGTGATGAGCAATTTTCTAAATCTATTGATATTGCCAAGTGGAATATTTACACCGTCTCTATTCAAGACCTTTGCCTTTATTGCTTTTCCTATCTTGCAAGCAACAATCTATGCAGCAATATGGATTTAGCAACAGATGTTTTTCACCGCATTTTAGATGGTGAGAAAAAAAACGGACTGGAAGATTTAATTTATCAAAACGCAATCAAAGATTTTGATGAAAGAGTAAAATCCATTCACTGGAAAACTTATTGTGAAGGTGAATGTTTTGAAAAAAGTTCTTACGCTTTATATAGGTGGGCACCGATCGCTGACGAATTAAAAAAACTAGATAAAAGTATTGTTATACGATCCATGGAATTGAAGTGGGATAATTTAAAAAAAGATTTTGTTAAATTAATTGATTTTGATACTTTGGTTTAATCATGAAGTCATTTAAAGACATTGCAAATGAATCTTTAGAGGAAGTAAAACAAAGAAAAGGGGAGGATAATAATAAACTCTTGGAGCAATTAAAAAGTATCAACCATCAGATTGCTAATTATCCAACTCCAATTGCTGGATGTGATGCGCAATTTAATTTTTTATTAGAAGAAAAAGAGCGCATAAGTAAAATTATTACTTTTAATAAAGAACACAAAACCAATACAAAAGAAATTGACGGGCCCAAAGGTCCAGAACCCACTCGTTATGGAGACTGGGAAAAAAAAGGTATTGTTACCGATTTTTAATTTACTTATTTAATCTGTTATCAATTAAACTTTGCACTACACTTGGATCAGCTAAAGTCGAAGTATCACCAAGGTTGCTATAATCATTTTCGGCAACTTTTCTTAAGATCCTTCTCATAATTTTTCCAGATCTTGTTTTGGGAAGACCAGGTGTAAAATGAATAAGGTCAGGTGTTGCAAGTGGTCCAATTTCTTTTCGAACCCATTGTTTTAACTCTTTCACAAGTTCATCGGATCCTTGCTCTCCAGCATTTAAAGTTACATAGCAATACAATCCATTACCTTTGACATCATGTGGATAGCCAACAATAGCAGCTTCAGCTACTTTTGGATGAGCAACAAATGCACTTTCGATTTCTGCTGTTCCAAGATTGTGTCCAGAAACAATAATGACATCATCTACTCTACCTGTAATCCAGTAGTAACCATCTTCATCTCGTCTACATCCATCCCCAGTAAAATATTTACCTTCATAAGCTGAAAAATAAGTATCAATAAATCTTTGATGATCACCATAAACGGTTCTCATCTGGCCCGGCCAAGATTGGGCAATGCATAAATTTCCCGAACAAGCTCCTTCTAGTTCGTTGCCTTTTTCGTCAACAATGACGGGCTTAATTCCATAGAAAGGTTTAGTTGCTGAGCCAGGTTTTAAATCTATAGCACCGGGTTGAGGTGCAATTAGTATTCCTCCCGTCTCAGTTTGCCACCAAGTATCAACAATTGGACAACGAGAGTCTCCCACTACTTTATGGTACCACAACCAAGCCTCAGGATTAATTGGTTCACCAACCGATCCAAGTAATTTTAATGATTTCCTACTGTGTTTTTTTACTAGCTCATCTCCCTCTCTCATTAAAGCACGCAATGCAGTTGGAGCTGTGTAAAAAATATTAACTTGATGCTTGTCACACACTTCCCAAAATCTTCCTGCATCAGGATAGCTTGGCACTCCTTCAAAAACTAAAGTGGTTGCACCATTCGCAAGAGGTCCATACACAATATAACTATGTCCTGTAACCCAACCTACATCTGCTGTGCACCAATAGACATCTCCTTCTTTATAATTAAAAATATATTCATGGGTCATTGATGCGTACACCATGTAACCACCTGTTGTATGCATAACCCCTTTGGGCTTACCAGTAGATCCGGAGGTATATAAAATGAATAACGGATCTTCAGCATTCATTTCTTCCGGTTCACAAGTTGTAGATTCGTCCTTGATTAAATCATGATACCAAACATCAACTTTATCATTCCAATCAATCTTTCCACCCGTGTGTTTTAAAACAATATTTTTTTTAACATTAGGGCATTTTTTTAATGCATCATCCGTATTCTTTTTCAACGGGATACTTTTTTTGCCTCGGACACCTTCATCTGCAGTAATGATATATTCTGATTTGCAATCAATTATTCTTCCCGCTAATGAATCTGGTGAGAAACCTCCAAAAACGATTGAATGAATAGCTCCAATTCTAGCGCATGCTAGCATAGCATAAACAGCTGCTGGAACCATTGGCATATAAATTGTAACTCTGTCCCCTTTTTTTATACCAATTTTTTTTAAACCATTTGCAAGTTTACAAACTTCATCACTTAATTCTTGGTAGGTAATTTTTTTGGATACGGTTGGCTCATCACCTTCAAAAATAATTGCAGTGTGATTTGCTTTTGTTTTTAGATGTCTATCAATACAGTTGTAGGATGCATTTAACGTTCCATCATAAAACCATTTAATTTCAGTTTTTGCTTTACCATAAGTTACATCTTTAATTTTGGTATAGGGCTTGATCCAGTCAATTCTTTTTCCTTCTTCCGCCCAGAAAGCATCATTGTCTTCTAAAGATTTTTTATATTTTGTTTCGTATGTTTGTTTATTGGCGTGAGCAATTTTAGACCATTCTTCACTAACTTTAAAAATTGTTTCTGACACTTGTTCGTCCCCCTGAGTAAATTTATTATAGTTTACCCATCTTACATAAAATTTTCCAGCTTTTTGGGTCGATGGGCATCACAGATAGCCTGCTCTGTTTGATTAATGATAAATCCTTTAATTCCTTTGTTTTTTTTATGCTTTCTAAAGTGATGGGCTTGGCAAGTTTTTCTTTAAACTTCATTTGCACCGCAACAAATCTTTTTAATGGATCGGTTGGATCTATAAATGAAGTTTTAATGACTTCTATTATTCCAACAATTTCTTTTCCAATATTGGAATGATAAAAAAAACACAAATCTCCTTTGGACATTTTTTTTAAATTATTTGCTGCTTGATAGTTTCGTACACCATCCCACATGGTTCCTTTGGCCCCAGCCTGTGCTTGTTGATCTATAGACCAAACATCAGGTTCTGATTTCACCAGCCAGTAATTCATGAATGATCTACCCCTGCACCTTTTAAAAAAGGAGCTTTTTCATCAAGTGGCCAACGAGGACGCGCTGAAAATTTTGTATTATCAATTAATTTTTTTTTATATCGTTCGATACCTGCCCAGGCAATCATTGCAGCATTATCGGAACAAAGAGAGCTTGGTGGAAAAAGGTTTTCAAAACCATTTTCTTTACAAACATTTTCCAAGTTGTTTCGGATGCTTTTATTAGCTGCAACACCCCCAGCAATAACAAAGTAAGGATTTTTAATTTTTTTATTATTTTGTAAAAACATTTGCATCGCTTTTTTAGATTTTATTTTTAAAATTTCATTAATTGTGTGTTGAAAGGATGCTGCAAGATCATACTTTCCTTGCTTTGTTTTAATAGCTTTCGATGCATGAAGCACAGCTGTTTTTAAACCAGAAAATGAAAGGTTACATCCACTTTTGTGTAAGATAGGTTTTGGCAAAACGAACCCATTTTTATCCCCTAATTTAGCGAATTTTTCTATTTTTGGACCTCCTGGAAAATCAATTCCAAGAATTTTGGCCGTTTTATCAAAAGCTTCTCCCAAGGCATCATCAATAGTCGTGCCAAGTCTTTTATATTTATTGACTCCCTGTACTTCTAAAAACTGACTGTGCCCTCCTGAAATTAATAAGAGCAAATAAGGAAATTTAATTTTTTGAATTAGTCTAGGACTTAACGCATGACCTTCCAGATGATTAATCGCTAGAAAAGGTTTTTTTAAAAAAGTTGCTATTGTTTTTCCCGCACTCATTCCAACCATTAAGCAAACTAGCAATCCGGGTCCAGCCGTGGTTGCCACGCCTGTAATTGTTTTGATGGATATTCCACTTTCTTTAATTGCCTTTTCAATTATGACATCAATTTTTTCAACATGAGATCTTGCAGCTAATTCTGGAACGACACCACCAAAAGGTTTGTGCTCTTTAATTTGACTAGAAACGATATTAGATAATATATCAATTGAGCCATCTTGGTTTTCTCGCACAATTGAAGCTGCAGTTTCATCACAACTGCTTTCAATACCTAAAAAAATCAAGCTTTTCCTCATTTTATGCGACCTCCCGTCGCTCAATAATTAATACTAATATAATGGAAAATAATATTTAAACAGAAAAATGTTTTCAAAAGAAAAATTTATTATCGGTAGCAGAGGAAGTAGACTTTCTTTAGCACAAGCAGAACATTTTAAAGATGAATTGTTACTTGCAAATCCAAATCTAAGAGCTGAACAAATAGAACTCAAAGTTATCAAGACATCAGGAGATAAATTTAAAACAGAAAATCTTGCTAGCATGGGCGGCAAAGGGTTGTTTGTAAAAGAAATTGAAGAAGAGCTAATTAATAAAAATATTGATTGTGCGGTTCACTCGTTAAAAGATGTACCAACGTTTGGTGTTCCATCTTTGATGCTTGCGGCCTTTTTGAAAAGAAAAGATGAACGAGATGCTTTTATTTCTCCTGTTGCAAAATCATTTAATCAATTAAAGCCAGGCTCGACTGTTGGGACTTCATCAGTTCGAAGAATTGCTCAATTAAAAAAATTAAGAAGTGATTTAAATATTGTAAGCATGAGAGGAAACATTGATTCGAGGATTGAAAAAGTAAAAGAGGGTATCTATGACTCTATCGTATTAGCTTATGCAGGTATTAAGCGACTAGGTTTTCATAATTATGTTTCAGAAATATTTGATAAAGACAAAATGTTACCAGCCGCAGGACAGGGGATTGTTGCGATACAATGCAGAGTAGATGATTTTAATACAATTAAATTATTAGATTCAATTAATGATAAAGAGACAGAAATTATTGTTGATGCAGAAAGAAGTTTTTTGCACCGTGTTAATGGAGCGTGTGATACTCCGGTCGCTGCCAATGCAATTATTAATGAAGATAATGAAATTTTTCTTCAAGCAGAGTTGCTTTCTTTAGATGGTAGCAAGGTATTTAGAGCTCATAAAACTGGTTTAATAGAAAAAGCAGTAAGTATTGGACTTGATGTTGCAGAAGAAATACTTGATAAAGCTGGTCATGATTTTATAGTATCGGAGACAAAACTTGCACATACTATTCACAAGACCTGAAACTGAATCTATTTACTTAGCTCAAAAATTTGCACGTTTAGGACATCAAGTTAGCATCTTTCCCATTTTACAAGTTCAGAAAAAAAAATATCCACCCATTAATTTTGCAAAATATGCTTCTGTAATTTTTACAAGTGCTAACGCTATATTAAGTTTAGATCAGGTAATTCCTTCAAAAATTAGATGCTTTTGCGTTGGAGAAGTTACTGCTCAACAAGCTAAGAGAAAAGGTTTTTCTGATGTCGTGGTTGCTGGTGGAAACTATCAGCAGCTCAAAGAAATAATTTTGCAAAAAGTAAACAAGGAAGATGGTAAATTATTGTATGTACGTGGAGAATTTATTTCACATGATCTTGAACAAGATTTAAAACGAGAAAGTTTTGCGGTTGACAGTATTATAAATTACACAACCATACCTAGTCTTGATTTCGATAGTCAAATATTAGAAAAATTAAATAAGAAGTTAATTGATATAATTTTTATTTATTCAAAAAAATCAGCAGAACATTTTGCAAAACTTATTTTTAATAATAATTTACAAGGTCATTTCTCCTCAGTACGTTTGCGTTGTCTTAGTGAAAATGTTTTAATGCCTCTACAAAAAATACAATGGAATGAAATAAAGTTGTTTAGTCCAGGCAATGAGGAGTTTTGCCTTGATTAGGGCGAATTAGAGGTATAATTGCTTATTTTATAGTATGAATATAATTGATAATTTTACTAATTTATTCTCTGACGTGTGGGGAAAAGGTGTTGCTGGGGTAAATTTTTCAGAAATTTCTCTTGCACTTATTATTTTTCTATTTTTTTTAGTTTTTAGAGGTTTATTTACAAAAATTATTATCTCTAGATTAGAAAAGTTTGTCTCAAAAAGTTCTAATCGATTTGATAATACTTTGGTTAAGTCGCTTGAAGGTCCAGTTAGATTTTTACCAGTTGTAATAGGTTTTTTTATTGCAACAAATTATATTAATGTAGCTGGCAAAGCTTCCTACTTTATCGATAGTTTTAATAGGTCATTGATTACAGTTTTAATTTTTTGGACGATGCATCAAATAGTAGAGCCAGTTTCATATTTAATAAAAAAAATTGAGGATTTATTATCAAGAGATCTTCTTAATTGGATCTTAAGAGCATTAAAAATTCTTATTTTTATATTGGGTTTGGCAGCAGTATTAGAAATTTGGGGAATAAAAATTGGTCCAGTCATTGCAGGACTAGGATTATTTGGTGTTGCTGTAGCTTTGGGGGCGCAGGATTTATTTAAGAATTTAATTTCAGGTATTTTAGTTTTGGTCGAAAAAAGATTTAAGATTGGAGATTGGATTTTTGTAGAGGGTATTATTGAGGGAACTGTTGAGAAAATTGGTTTTCGATCCACAGTGATAAGAAAATTTGATAAGTCATTGGCAATCATTCCGAATTTCCAATTTGCTGAAAAAGCAGTAATTAATAATACGGAAATCACCAATAGAAGAATAGATTGGTTAATTGGTCTAGAATATAGTTCTACCTCGGAGCAATTGATAAAATGTAGAGATCAAATTGAAAAACATATCCAGTCTAGTTCTGATTTTATTGTTTCTGAGAATACAAAATTAATTGTTAAGTTAGTTCAATTTTCAGCTAGCTCTATTGATATAAGAGTAAGAGCCTTTACTAAAACTAGCGATTATCACGAATGTATAAATGTTAAAGATAGATTAGTTATTGCAATTAAAGAAATTATAGAAAAAAATGGAGCGTCTTTTGCTTTTCCTTCACAGTCAATTTATGTGGAGAAATTAGAGAAATGAAATCTGTTTTCATTCTTCTCGATAGTTTATTTCAGCTTTATTTATGGGTCGTGATTATCAATGCAGTTTTAAGCTGGCTTGTAGCGTTTAATATTATTAATACTTCCAATCGATTTGTTTATCGCTTAATTGAATTATCTTATAATTTGACAGAGCCGCTATTAAGAAAAATTCGTAATGTTGTGCCAATTATTGCTGGTATAGATTTTTCACCAGTGATTTTAATTTTACTATTAATATTTCTACGTAATTTATTATTCGAGTTTTTTGCTCCAAATTTATTTTAGATGATCATAGATGGAAAAAAAATTGCTGAAAATTTAAGAGAAACTTTAAAAAAGCAAATAGAGCAAATACCTAGCAATCAACCAAAGCCAGGCCTGACAGTAATTTTAATTGGAGAAGATCCTGCTAGTCAAATTTATGTTCGTAATAAAGAAAAATTTGCAAATGAAATAGGCATTAATTCAAAAGTTTTAAGATTTGATAGTTCAATAACAGAAGAGGCATTAACCAAAGAGATACATAAGCTTAACCAAGATAGAGAAGTCCACGGTATTTTGGTACAGCTGCCGCTTCCAAAACACATTAATTCAAAAAATATAATTAATCAGATTGAACCAAGTAAAGACGTAGATGGATTTCATCCTATCAACGTTGGTAATTTGTCATCGGGTAATGATGCGCTAGTGCCATGCACTCCTTATGGTTGCTATCTTTTGTTAAAAGAAGTTATTTCTGATTTTAATGGCTTAAATGCAGTTGTTATTGGAAGATCTAATATCAATGGCAAACCCATGACGCAGTTATTATTAAAAGAAAATTGCACTGTAACAATTACTCATTCAAAAACCAAAAATTTAAAAAATATTTGCCAGGGAGCAGATATTTTAGTTGCATCAGTTGGTATAGCAAAATTAGTGAAACAAGATTGGGTTAAGTCCGATTGTGTTGTTATTGATGTTGGTATTAATCGTATCGAAGAAAATGGAAGCAAAAAACTTGTAGGCGATGTTGATTTTGAAAATGTAAAAGACAAAGTAAAAGCAATTACTCCTGTTCCAGGTGGGGTAGGTCCAATGACTATATCTTGTTTGTTGCAAAATACTTTGAAAGCTTATCAAAAAATAAATTCACAAAAATAGTTTTACAGCTCGCGAGAAAGTAATGCTGCGCCGTCAGCAAGCGCTTTGAGTTTAGCATTGGCAATTTCTCTTGGCATAGTGACCATGCCGCAATTAGTACAGCCAATTAAATGCTTTATACTAGTATACTTCAGAGCTTGTTTTAAAATATTTGCAACTTGTCTCGGAGTTTCTATTTTGTTTGTAGCAACATCAATTGCACCAACCATGATATCTTTTTTTTGTAGCAAACTAATAAGTTCCATTGGTACTCTTGAGTTAATACATTCAAGACTGACTTGATCAATTTTACTTTTGCTTAACAATGGAAACACTTTTTCATATTGGCGCCATTCTTTACCTAATGAATTTTTCCATTTAATATTTGCTTCAATTCCATATCCGTAACAAATATGCACAGCTGTTGTGCAGCGTACATTTTTAATTGCTCGCTCAAGTGTTTGAACGCCCCAGTCGTGCACTTCATCAAAAAAAACATTAAATGCTGGCTCGTCAAATTGAATAATATCAACACCAGCTTTTACTAATTCTTTCACTTCTTCATTTAATACTTCTGCAAATCTCCATGCTAATTTTTCCCTACTTTTGTAGTAATCATCGTATAGCGTATCGATCATTGTCATGGGTCCGGGCAAGGTAAATTTAATTGGTTTAGATGTTAGGCTTCGCAATAAACGAACATCATTTACAAATACTGATTTTTTTCTATTAATTTTGTCTACAACCATCGGTACAGCCGCATCGTATCTATCCCTGATACGAACCGTTTTTTTTCTTTTAAAATCTACACCTGATAAATTTTCTATAAAGGTAGTAACAAAATGTTGTCTAGTTTGTTCACCGTCTGTGATAATTGATATCCCGGCATTGATTTGATCACTGACAACAATTTTCATAGCATCTGCTTTTGCTTGATCAAGTTCTGTACCAGATAGCTTCCATTGTCCCCACAACTTTCCAGTTTCTGCCAACCAGGATGGTTTTGGCAAACTTCCAGAAATAGTTGTATGAATATTTTTTTTCATGATCGGATCTTAACCTTTCTTATTTTTGACTACAAAGTAAATGTAGGAAAAAATATTGAGCATTAGCAGTATAAAAATTGCTACTCGAAAACTATTAACTTCTGAACATCCAAGTTTTTGGGCAAAATCAATTACGAGACCTATGCCCCATTGTAAAATAAAAATTCCTATAAAGAATAACAAATTATGTGATGTCAAAGCTTTGCCGGCTAGGTGTGATGGAAAAGAAAGACCAATCGCTGGTTGGGTTAGTGCAAATACTACACAGCATAGACAATATAGGGTCCATAAATTTGCACCAGCTGCAGGTCCCATAATAATTATTATTGCTAACGAGATAAATGTGAAAGGTATTCCAATTTTTAATAGACGATTGGCATCGTATCCTAGTTTTAAAAGTTGAGGATTGATGTAGCCCCAGATCAGATAACCAAAGAGCATTATAATATTAATTTGAAATAATCCTGATGCAGATTCTAATGGAGTATAGCCCGATACTCTAATCATCCATGGACCAGCCCACAAAGTAATGATGGAATAAAATCCACCAACATTAAATAAAGCAATTGGAATTAAACTTTGAAAGTAACTGTTTTTCCAAATTGTAGATAACGAACCTTCTCTTTTAATTGTAGAGTTTTTATCAAAATTCCAAGAAGGTGATTTTAATAAAATTAGGCAAATACAAATAAATGTTAAAAAAGCCAAACCAAGAAAAATAGTTCTCCATCCATAGAGGGGTAAGAAATATTGAACTGGAAGTGTAGATGATAACATTCCAATAGAACCAACCATTAACATCCAAGAGTTTGCCCTATGCTGATAAGTATCCTCCATCCAAACACGATAACCTGTAAGCGGAGCCATCAAACATGCGCTAACACCTACACCAATTAAAACTCTACCTATAAAAAGGTTGGTGAAATTAGTGGCCAGGGCAAAGCATAATATGCCAATAATGGCCAATCCTAAAAAAATAGTCACAACTTTTTTGGGTCCATATCTGTCTAAAAAATATCCTAGTGGTATCTGCATTGCTGCAAACCCAATAAAATAGCCTCCCCCCAACAAGCCAAGTTCTCCAGATGTTAAATTAAACTCTGAACTTAATACCGGAGATAAAGTTGCAGTAACAGCTCGCAGTAACGTTGATAAAAAATATCCAAAAGCAAATATAAAAAATACAATGGTAATATGTTTTTTTGATAAAATTGCTTTTTCCATAAAATTTAAAAATGAAGGGAAATATCTTCATGATGAGCATTGCACTCTGCTACATAGATGGCTTGCTCTTTAGTTAAATTAGTTTGCGACCTCAAACCAATGGTATCTCTTATTTCTTTTTCGTATTTATTTAATGATGGTAACAGTTGTTGAAACGCTATCTCTCTCCATTTAATATCTTGTTTCAAAAGATCTAGCGCATTATTGTTTAAGGATCTAATTTCTTCAATTGCATTATTTTTAGCTTTTTCAGTTGCTGCATAAATTGCATCAGACACACTTGCCATTCCGCTTAGCTTATCGGTTTGTTCTAAAATTTTATTTAGTTTTTCATTAAGCTCTTCTTTAGATAATTTGAATAAATTATTATTTAACTGCTCTATTTCCGCTATAATTGAATTAATATTTTTTATATCTTGAATTTCTTTTTTTAAGCTCATTAATTGCAAGTAACTTTCATCAGTATTTTTCATATATTGTTTTAAAGACTGCAAATATTCCTTTTGTAATTTTTTGTAGTTTGCATATTTGTCTTTCCATTCTTTAGGAATTTGATTTTGAATTTGTTGAATTTCTTTTTGTAAATCATTAATAGTATTTGTTATTTTTTGAATAGCGCTGGTATTTGTTTTTTCGTAAATTTTAATATCATCCTTCAAAATTTTTATTCTGTTTTCTATAAAATAAATTTGCCTTTGCAGTTTTCTTACGTTTGTATGCAAATCATAATAATCTTTAGAAAAATCATCTAATTTATTTTTTTTATTTTTAACATCGTCTACCATTGGAAATACTTGAAGAGCTAACCGTATATGGTTTTGTAGCAATTCTTTTTTATCTTGTGGCAAAAATGAAATGTCTAAATTTTTATTATTTTCAATTGATTGAATTAATTTTGATTTATCTTTATCAAAAATTCCAAATTGATAGTTAATGATACACTTTTCTAATTTTGGATTGGTTGGGGGAGGTGAAACATCCGATGTCAAATAAGATCTTGCTGGCAGATAATTGGCAATACTAGGTAAATAACCTATGATTACCAATGCAAATAGCTGCAGACCAATAAAGGGTATTGCACCTTTCCATATTTCGGTTGTTTTGACTGCTGTTGGAGCCACTCCTCTCAAATAAAATAACGAAAAACCAAAAGGCGGAGTTAGAAACGAAGTTTGCATATTTAACCCAATCATTACACCTAGCCACAAGGCAGTAATGTTTGCTGCAGGATCCAATAATAAAATTGGAGTAACAATTGGAATAACTACAATTGCAATTTCTAAATAATCTATAAAAAACCCAAGAATAAAAATTAAAGCCATCACAACAATAAATTGTGTCCAAAAACCACCTGGTAAAGAAAGTAAAAATTCACGCACCAACTCTTCACCACCAAAAGCTCTAAATCCTGCCGTAAGCATTGCAGCACCAATTAAAATGATAAAAACAAGAGTAGTGGTAATGGTAGTTTCGGATGAAACATCTCTAAGAGTATTATCAATTTTAAATGCTCTCCAAAAACTCCAAATAATTGAAATAATTAAAGCTACAACAGCAATAGATGCAATGAAAACTCCAATTTGATTATAACTAGTTAGGGTTTGTTTAATATTCAAATTAAAAAAAGAATGAAGAACAAGAATAACAAAAGTGGATATGAGTGCGATGGTAGCTGGAGTGTAGGTGTGTTTTTTATCAGGATATAATTTATATCCAGCCATGATAGTTGCTCCTATAGCACCAATAGCTCCTGCCTGGTTAACAGTTGCAATTCCATATAAAATTGATCCTAGGACAATTACAATTAATACCAATGGTGGTATCAAAGAAAAAAATACTTTTTTGTAAAAAGCTTTCTCAAAAGATTTTTCGATACTAAGTGGAGGAGCTGATTTTGGATTTAATAGAGCATAAATTAAAACATACGAAACATATAATCCTACTAAAATTAATCCAGGAATTAACGAGCCTAAAAACATTTCTCCAGCACTAGTCGAGGTAACAGAAAATTGGCTTGGCATTGTGCTTTCACCAGTAAACATTTTGTAGTCCTGGATCCGTAAAGAATTAGCAATGTCAGAAGCATTGGATAATTGATCAGCGATAATAATAAGTACAATAGATGGTGGAATAATTTGTCCCAATGTTCCGGAAGCAGTGATAATACCAGTAGCTAATGATTGTTTATAATTGTTTCGAAGCATTGCTGGCAGAGAAATTAATCCCATCGCTATCACGGTTGCTCCAACAATACCTGTTGTGGCTGCTAATAAGCCACCAACTAAAATAACTGAAATACCAAGACCACCAGGAATCTTTCCAAATAATTGTCCCATGGTAATTAGTAATTCTTCAGCAATTTTTGATTTTTGCAGCATTAAACCCATGTAAATAAACAATGGAATTGCAATTAGAGTGTCTCTTTCGACATCCCAATAAGTACTTCTAAAATTAGTAATGGCCGAAGTAATCCAACCTATGGGCCCATCTTGGGTAAAATAAATAGAAGAATTTCCAGCAATTAAATATCCACTAATACCTGCAACTGCCATAGTGATGATTGCTGCACCAGGCAATGCAAATGCAACTGGAAAACCGGAGGCTAGTGCGCTCGCCATAACAAAAAGTAAAACGATGAGAAAAAAAACTTCCATTATGATGTACGTTTTAGAATTTGATTTAGGCTAGTTAAAATAAGACTAGCGAATTGAAAAATCATTGTGATTGCAAAGATAGCCAGAAATGCAGCTAGCAAATATTTTATATACATCCCAGAAACACCTTGCTGAGTTATTTCAAAACTTAAAACTGGAGCATTGATAATACTGGTTCTTCCTTGTAGACCAAAAAATAAAGTAAGAGCACACAGTGGAATTCCAAACAATATAGATCCTGCTATGTTAGCTATTGCTTTTCCTTTTTCTGAAAATTTTACATATAAAATGTCTACACGGACGTGTCCGTCTTTAAGCAAAGTATAGCCGCTAGAAAATAAAAAAATAGCTGCATACCATAGTCGGACTAAGTCACCCATAAAAGCTTGTTCGTAATAGAATACATATCTAGTAATCACTATGGCCGTTTCAGCAAAAACAACCAGAGTAGCAAACCAAATGAAGCCAGGTGTTTTTTTGATATAACCAATAATAAATCCAATACACGCAAGAGGTAAATGAATATACAAAACTCTCGATGAAGGTTTGGTAAAAAAATTTAAAGCAGCACCAGATAAAAAATAATCTAAAATTTTTTCACTGACTAATAATGAAATAATCACGTCCACAACTCCAATTAAAAAAATAGTCCAAAAAGCAGACCTGGCTACATAGCTTGAGAAATTGGAAAACGTGTTGGAGTAATCTAAAATTTTTGAATTATTAATTTTATATCCAGAATAAAAGCAGTAGGCGACTATTAAAATATAAGACAGCCATTGAAGGGAAGATAAAATAATTTGAGTTGTAGAAAGAGATTTGAATGGTTTGAGCAAAGCCTCAATACCAGGCCATCCCAAATAAACTGTAAGAATATTATTAAAGACAAAAATAATCGTTAGGTAGACGGTAAGAAAAGAAAAAATTGTAATAAAACTTTTAATCTGCGTATTCATAATAAAAAACCACGGGGCCAAAACCCCGTGGTTTATGAGCTTTTTTGTTGTATTACAGGCCTAAAACTCTGTTTCTTTGTTGCAGGTAAGCAATATCAGAAACGCTGTAATATCCTCCAATTTCATTTCTAGCAGCTACAAAGCTATCGTGAACTTTTTTCGCCATAGCACTATTTGCTGTAACATCTTTAAATACTTCGTTAGCAGCTTTGCCCATGGCATCAAATACACGATTGTTAAATGAAAGCACTTGTACTCCTTGATTTTTTTTCAATCGAGTTAAAGCAGCTCCATTCTTCGCTAGGAATTCAGCCATCATTACATCATTCTCCATAGATGCAGCAGCTTCAATTAATAATTGATCTGCTTTTGATAAGCTGGAGAACCAAGTTTTGTTACAACCAATTGATAACATCGATCCTGGTTCATGCACTCCCGCTGTATAAAGGTATTTAGTTGCTTCATAGAATTTCATGAACTCATCAGCAAATGGTCCAACCCACTCTGTAGCATCTATGTTACCATTCATAAGGTTTTCATAAATTTGACCACCTGGTAAGCTCACAACGCTTGCACCAAGTTTTGTCATCATTTGTCCACCCAGTCCTGGCATCCTGATTTTTAAACCCTTGAAGTCAGCTGGAGATTTGATTTGTTTTCTAAACCATCCTCCGCTTTGCACTCCAGTGTTTCCACACATGAAAGCTTTTAAATCATATTTGCCTGCAAGTTCATCCCAGAGCTGTTGTCCACCACCCCAACGAATCCATGCATTCATTTCACTGTAAGTTAAACCAAACGGTACTGTACAGAAATATCCGTAAGCAGGATCTTTTGCTGTCCAATAATATTCAGCTCCATGATAAATTTGTGCTTTTCCAGAAGCAACATGGTCAAATGAGTCAAATGCTCCAACCCGTTTTCCTGCTGGATACAAAGTAACATTCAGTCTTCCACCTGACATCTCAGTTACACGTTTAGCAAATCTTGCAGCACCTACTCCAAGACCAGGAAAATTTTCTGGCCATGTCATGACCATAATAATTTCTTTACGCTCTGCAGTGATTGCTGGTGCCGCCAATGTACTTGCGCCTATTGCTAGTGCACCCGTTCCCAAGGCAGCTGTCTTCAAGAATTTTCTTCTTGAATTAGTTGTTTTGTTTTTTTTCATTACACCCCCTGTTTAGAAAATTACTCTGATAGTACTATCGTTTCAGATAAGAGGAAGATTGAAAAAAATGTTGTAAATTATGGTTAATTTAACAAATACAACTATAAATTGACTTATTTTCTCAGCAATTTGCAATGTTTGGCAATAAAGCTCTCAACATTTTTCTTATTAAAGGTTTTATTTTCCTCAAAGGAAACTTTTTTTATGGAATAAGCTTTGCTCTTAGATTGTCTGGAAAGGATCGTAATATTTCCTTTGTAAAGAGAAAGTTTTATTTTTCCATTCACTTTATTTTTTTTAGCATCAATAATTTTTTGTAATTTAAATCTTTCTTTAGAGAACCAATATCCATTGTAAATCAGTTCTGCATATCTAGACATGATGGAATCTTTTTTATGCATTGTTTCTTTATCTAGAGTAATAGATTCGATCGCACGATGAGCAAATGTTAAAACAGTTCCACCTGGAGTCTCGTATACTCCTCTTGATTTAATTCCAATAAATCGATTTTCAACAAGATCTACTCTACCGATTCCATTTTTTCCAGCTACATCATTTAATTTTCTTAACAGTTTTGCAGGAGATAGTTTTTTATTATTTAAAGCAACCGGATCTCCATTTTTATATTCTAATAAAATAGAGGTAGATTTATTTGGAGCTTTTGTAGGCGAAGTTGTTCTTTGAAAAATAAATTCTGGAGCTGGTTTGCTAGGATCTTCTAATACTTTTCCTTCAGTGGAAGTGTGGTACAGGTTATCATCAACAGAAAAGGGTGGAGCACCTTTTTTATCTTGTGGTACAGGTATATTATTTTTTTTAGCATAATTAATAAGATCATTTCTTGATGCAAAATCCCAATCTCTCCACGGAGCAATCACTTTAATGTTAGGTCCAAAATAATAATATCCTAATTCAAACCTAACTTGATCATTTCCTTTTCCAGTAGAACCATGAGAAACAGCCTCCGCTTTAAATTTTTTTGCAATTTCAATTTGTCTTTTTGCAATTAAAGGTCTGGCAATTGAGGTTCCTAGTAAATAAATTCCTTCGTAAAGTGCATTCCCTCTAATCATGGGAAATACATAATCTTTTACAAAAATTTCCTGTAAATCTTCTATAATCACATGTTTTACGCCTAGTCTTTTGGCGTTTGTCATAATTTTTTTTCGATCAATTTCTTGTCCAAGATCAGCTGTGTAACAAATAATTTCTGATCCATATTTTTCTTGTAACCAGCGCAAGATGACAGAAGTATCCAGACCACCCGAGTACGCTAAAACTATTTTTTTTATTTTTTGCATTTATTTTTTGCAGAGTTGTAAGCATCAGTAAATCCAAGAAGAGAATAAGTGTCATAAGTTTTATTGCCTCTTGCAGATAAGCCTGTTGCTTTTAATTCATTCTTTTTTTTCATTTGCTGAATCATTTTTACTTCATCTTTATTATTAGCTAGCCATGCAAAATTATCAGATACATCAAATTTGAATGATGCATTATCAACATTCACACTTACTTGGCTGTCTTTTTTATAAGGATAACCACCAGTAATACTCACCTCATCTGCTATATTTGTTTTTGTTCTAAAAGTGACAAATATTCTTGCTTCAGCCCTGTTTAGATTGGATGGCTCTTTTTTAATTGGCATGGATACTGCAAAACATACTTTATCTTTGCCATCTTCAGTATAGTGAGATTCCCAATTTTTAAATTTACCCTCTATTTTTATTGCTGCAGACGCCATTGAAGCAACAAAAAAAGAAACAATGAAAACTGAAATAATTTTTTTTATACGCATGGATTTGAATAAATTAATTGTACCTTATTTATATCCTCAATAATTTCATTTGTTAATTCAAGATTAATACTCTGTATGTTGTTTTTTAGTTGTTCTAAATTAGTCGCTCCAATGATGACAGCAGACATGAACTGCTGGATTTCACAAAATTTAATGGCCATTTGACAGCAATCTAGACCATATTTTTTAGCTATTGCTATATAACTTTTAACGGCAGGCTCTGTATTTAAAGTCCAGTATCTCGGATATCGATCTTTGCTGATCGACATTCTTGATTTTGTTGGCATTTTTCCATCTAAATATTTTCCACTCAATACTCCACCTGCCAATGGTGAATAGGCCAATAGACCAACTTTTTCTCTAATACAAATTTCAGCAAGCCCAACTTCAAAGCTACGGTTCACAAGACTGTAAGGATTTTGAATGGTTGTGATTTTAGTCCAATTATTTTTTTCAGCTATTTTTATAAATTCACTCGTGCCCCAAGCAGTTTCATTTGAAATTCCAATGTGTCTAATTTTTCCTTTTTTAACATTTTCTTCAAGTGCACTTAATGTTTCTTCAATTGAAATACTTTCATCTTCTTTGTGTTTATATTCAAGTCCATAGAAAAAATTTCCTAACCGATCGGGCCAATGTAATTGATATAAATCAATATAGTCGATACCTAAATTTTTTAAACTATTGTCGATAGCAAAATTAATTTGTTCTTTATTTAGTCTGGTATCTTCACCTGTGGGTCGCAACCAGCCAACGGAGTTTCTGGGAATAGATCTTCCGGCAATTTTATCTGCAATAATAATTTTGCTTCTATTATTTTTTTGTTTAATCCATTCTCCAATTATTTTATTAGTTAGATGAGCTGTATTTTTATTTGGTGGCGTTGGATACATTTCTGCAGAATCAAAAAAATTGATGCCATGTTCAAACGCATAATCCATGATGGCAAACCCTTCTTCTTTAGTATTGTAAGAGCCAAAGGTCATAGTCCCCATGCAAAGTCTGCTAATAGAAATGTCAGAACTGCCTAATTTGCCATACTTCATAAAAACCTTATATTTGCTATATTATTTGATAAATCAAATAAATTCTCAATTAGTTTTTTAATTTTCCCTTGTCTGAATAATGCATTTCTCATATAGGAGCACGATAATCAAATATTCAATACTATGAAAAATATCAAAGGCACTTCAAGACGTAATTTTATTAAAAATTCTGCGGGACTTGCTCTTGCAGCTTCAGTATTTCCAAGCTTCAATCTTTATGCAAACCACAAAAAGGACGATGGCGGATTAGGTTTAGCTGATCTTCCTGATTATGTATCTTGGAAAGATAGACCTTCTTTTATTATTCATAGCGACAATACTATTGAAACACATCGTTCAGTACTTGGTCAGACTGTAATTACTCCTAATAAATACATCTACGTAAGAAACAATCTTCCTTCCATGAAGCAAGATGAGATTGATTACGTGAGAGAGGGAGAATTTAAAGATTGGATAGTTAGAATTTCTGGCGTCAGAAGTCCTACAATATTTAAATTAAACGATTTAAAAAAATTAGGATCTAAAAAAATTGTTACCGTTTTACAATGCTCTGGTAACGGAAGAGGATTTTTTGGACATGCTCCCAGAGGAACTCAATGGTTAACGGGTGCAGCTGCATGCGTGGAATGGGAAGGTGTTCCGGTTAAAGATGTAATTAATGCTTGCGGTGGAATTTCGAGCAAAACAAAATTTATGACTAGCAGGGGAGGAGAAACTATTCCTGCCATGTTAAATCCGGTGACTACGGCAATTGAAAGGTCTCAACCCATTAGTGTTATTAAACATGCCATATTGGCATGGAAAATGAATGGTGAGGATTTATCATTAGCGCATGGCGCTCCTTTACGATTAATTGTTCCTGGGTATTTTGGAATTAATAATATTAAGCATTTAGCTAGATTAGATTTTGCAGAAAAAGAATCTTCATTTAAAATTCAACGAGATAGTTACAGAATTTCTCCACATGGAAAAAAAGGTCCCCAATATCCTTCATGCTGGGAGATGCCAGTAAAATCATGGATTACTAGCCCTTATTCTAAAGAAGGTGTTGTGCCATCAGGTAAAGTTAAAATTTCAGGTGTGGCAATGGGTGGAATGCATGATGTGACGAAAGTAAAAGTCTCCATCAATGGAGGCGGTGACTGGGAAACTGCAAAATTTGTCGGAGAAGATTATGGAAGATTTGCATGGAGAAAATTTGAATTAGAAACAAATTTGAAACCTGGAAAATATATTCTGTCTTCAAAAGCTTCTAACTCTAGATGGCAAACGCAGCCTATGGAGCGAATGGAAAATGAAAGAGGCTATGCTAATAATAGTTGGTTAGATCATTCCGTAACAATTAACGTAGCTTAACTTTTTAAGTGTCAGCAATAACAAAAAATAAACAAGCGACTTGGTTCAGAATTAATCCTGAGTATACAAAATATGCTCATGGGATTTTATTAGCCTTTGTTATTTATGTTTTCTCCGAAGCCATTAATCAATTTGTTGGTATTCAATTACTGGGGTTAAAGAAAAGTCCGATATCCACAGTAATGATCGCGATTATTTTAGGTTTAATTTTGGGTAATATTTACAACATTGGAGATATTTTTAAGCCAGGTATAAATTTCTCACTTAAATATATTTTAAGAGCTGGAATTATTTGCTTAGGTGTAAGACTAAGCTTTGCAGATGTTGTTAAGTATGGCTCTTTATCTATTCCCTTAGTGATAGTTTGTATTATTGCTGCGTTAGTCATTATTAGAATTTTAATTAAATATTTAAATATTTCAGAAAAAATGGCTTACTTAATTGCCATTGGTACCGCTATTTGTGGTGCTACAGCAATCGTTGCGACAGCCCCGGTCATTGATGCAAAAAAAGGGGAAATAACTTATGCAATTGCAAACATTACTATCTTTGGAATTTTAGCGATGTTTTTATATCCTTATTTTGTACATTACTTTTATTTAAATGACCCACAATCAGCTGGTTTATTTTTAGGAACAGCCATTCACGAAACAGCGCAGGTTGCTGGCGCAGGATTAATTTATGATCAGCAATATAGTGATCCTCAAGTATTAGAAATTTCAACAATTACAAAATTAGTTAGAAACACTTTTTTAATTGTGATGATACCTTTGATAGCCTTTTTTTATAGCAGAGGTCAAAAAGATCAAAAATCTTATTCCATAACAAAAATTTTTCCATATTTTATTCTTGGTTTCTTAGCCATGGTAACTGCCAGAACATTGGGCGATGAACTGTTTTTATTAGGCGATGGATATAGTTTAGTTAGAGACGGTATATTTGAAGACTCCATTTTTATTGCTGACCAAGCTTGGACTAGTACTATTAGTTTTATTAAAAGTTCAGCATCAGTATTTCTCAGTATGGCTATGGCTTCACTTGGTCTTGCAACAAAATTTAGTGAATTAAAAAATCTTGGTTTTAAACCAATGATTGTTGGACTTACTGCAGCAATCACTGTTGGAGTTGTAAGTATTATTACCTTAGAAATTTTCCAAAAAGTTTATTTTTTATACTTATTAAATTAGCTCTTATATTTATTTCTTAATCACGTTGATTATAAATAATATTTGTAATAAGGTTTTCTCCATCTAAAGATTGGGGGATTTTTGGAATTTTTAAATTATTTTGGTGAAGTATTTTCTTTTATTAATCTTATAACTTTAATTTTTGGTACCATTGGCGGTATTTTGCTAGGAGCTGCCCCTGGGTTGAGCCCAACGATGGCTGTTGCCTTACTAATTCCATTTACCTTTCACATGCCTGCAGAACAAGGATTAATCATGCTAGGTGCGGTGTATACTTCAACCATTGCAGGAGGAGCTATAAGTGCAATTTTATTAAAAATTCCTGGAGCACCTGCAAACATTGCAACTGTAATGGATGGTTATCCTATGGCTCAAAATAATCAATCCAAGGAAGCTTTGCATTATTGTTTTATTAGTTCTTTAGTGGGAGGAGTAATTGGAATCATAGTGTTAATTTTTTTCACCCCTATTCTAGCTAAATTTGCCTTAAAGTTTGGACCTTCAGAAATGTTTTGGATTGCAATATTAGGTGTAACAGTGATTGCAACCTTTGATTCTGGATCTGTAACCAAAGGTATTTTTTCTGGAGCATTTGGTATGTGGATTGCAACCATCGGAACCGATCCTATTATTGGAGTAGAAAGATTTGTTATTGATCCCATATTTGCGGGAGGAGTAAACATTATTGCAGCTCTTGTTGGGTTGTTTGCTATTCCACAAGTTTTTTCTTTAATTGAAAATAAATTAAATGAATCTGATATTTTTCAGATGGAAAAAAGAAAATTAATAGATTCTATAAAATACAATATTTCACGAGTAAAAGCTTTAACCGTAGGTAGTGTTATTGGAACTATCATCGGTCTTATTCCTGGAGTAGGAGGTCAAATTGCAGGACTTGTTGCTTATGATCAAATTAAAAAATTCACACCTACCAAAGCTGGAAGATTTGGCAAAGGAGAGCCAGATGGCATTATTGCTGCCGAGTCAGCTAACAATGCTATTGTAGGACCATCCTTGGTTCCCCTTTTAATTTTAAGCGTCCCAGGCAGTCCAACTGCAGCAGTATTACTAGGTGGTTTATTGATTCATGGAATTTTTCCTGGTCCAGATCTTTTTACCAATCACCCAAAGGTAGTTTGGACATTTATTGATTCTTTATTAGTAGGACAATTTTTTATGTGTATTTTTGGTCTATATATAAGTGGGCTTGCAAAATATGTATTAAAAACTCCTGTACATTATATGGCAGGGATCATTGTGGTGCTTTCAATTTTTGGAACTTATAGTGTTCAAAATAGTTTTGCAGATGTGATTGTGATGTTGTCTCTTGGAACTTTTATGTTTTTAATTTCTAAACTAGGTTTTTCAGCCGCCCCTATAGTGCTTGGTATTATGCTTGGACCCATCGCCGAAGCAAATTTTATAACCGCTAAGTTAATTGCTGATACTCAAGATGGAATTTTACTGTACTTATTGAATGGACCAATTAATCAAGTGATGATTGGTTTATGTATTTTATCTATTGCTTATGGTTTGTATGGTGAAATTGCAAAAAGGAAAATTCGATGATTAAAATAAATAATATAATTGTTTTAATCACTGCATCATTAATAGCACTTTTTCTATTCTATTTATCTTTTCGTGGTGGAAATTCGGCTGCTTATTTATTACCAAGAACTTACTCTGTAATTTTGGCAAGCATTGTTATCATTTTAATTTTTTTTCATATAAGAAAAAAAAATAATTTTTATAAAGAGTTAAATTTAAAAAAGATTTTTCCCACTATAATATTTATTATTTTATTTATTTTGTATGGAGAAGATTTGGGATTTTATTTTTCAACAACTTTAATTTTCTTTTTTATTACCACCTTTTATTCTCCTGAAGAAAAAAGTATTAAAAATTTAATTAAGGCCGGAATTGTATGTAGTATATTTATGTGCTTTATTTATATTTTATTTAGCCTTTTGCTAAAAGTGCAGGTTCCAGGTTTTATACTATTTAGTCTTGCCAACTCTTGATTAAAAAGGGAATATATCTTGAATTAACAAAAAAAGGGGAGGGAATGTAAAATGAAATTATATTTTGCATTAATTAAAAAGTTATTAATTATAACTTTTGCATTTTTAATGACTGGCATGGGAATTGCTAATGCCAAGTATCCAGAGAGTCCAATAAGTTTGATGGTTAGTTATCCACCAGGTGGAGCAACTGATTTTCAAGCCCGTATAGTTTCAATGATGTCGGGAGAAGAAAAGTATCTTGGTCAGCCAATTGTGGTTATTAATAAAGCTGGTGCAGGTGGTAAAGTAGGATGGAATTGGTTTGCAACTAAAGCAAAGACTAATGGTTATGATTTAGCTGCGTACAATATTCCTCACTTTGTATCCCAGTCTATCGTGATGAAAGATGTGGAGTACAATGCAAAAAACTTAGAGCCAATTGCAAATTGGGGAGCTGATCCTGCGGTACTAATTGTTAATAAGGATAGCCCTTTTAATAGCGTAAAAGATTTAGTTAACTTTGCTAAAAAAAATCCAGGCAAAGTTACTTTTTCTGGTGCGGGAAAATTTGTAGGTCATCACCTTGCATTTTTAGAGTTTGAAAAATCTAGTGGTGCAAAAATGACTTATGTTCCACACAAAGGTGCGGTAGCTGGTCTTGCAGCTGTTAAGGGTGGTCAAATCATGGCTGGTTTTAACAATTTGTCTGACGCTTACAGAACTAAAAATACTATTAAAATTTTAGCTGTGGCAGACTTAGAAAGAGACAAGGACTTCTTACCTGAAGTACCAACTTTCAAAGAACAAGGATACAATGTTAGCAATGCAAGTGTAAATTTTAGAGGCTTTATGGTTAGAAAAGGAACACCAAAAGAGGTGATTGATTTTCTAGCTGAGAGAGTTCCTTTGATGTTTAGTGATAAAAAAGTTGCTAATCAAATGAAAGCTGGTGGCTCGCCATTAAAGATTATGACACGAGCTGAAGTACAAGACATGTGGGCAAAAAGAGAAGTTTCATTAAAAGAGCTTCTGAAAGGTCTTACAGCAAATTAAATATATATAATTTATTTTACCCCCTTATTTTATATAAGGGGGTAAATTATATAAGTCCTCTTAAACAAAATTTAAAATTTAAATATGAAAGATAAAATTGCTGTTATTATTAATAGGGCTAGAGCTGCTCAAAATATTTTTGCTCAATATAGTCAGGAAAAAGTTGATGAAACTGTAACAGCAGTAGCCTGGGCTATTTGCAACCCTAAAAATAATAAACATCTTTCGGAATTAGCAGTTGCAAGTACTGGTCTTGGAAAAATAGAAGATAAAATAATAAAAAATAGAAGAAAGACACTAGGGCTTTTAAGAGACTTAAAAAAAGCTAAAACCGTAGGAATTATTACCGAGGATAAAATAAAGGGCATTATTGAAATTGCAAAGCCAGTCGGTGTAGTTGGGGCAATTACGCCATCAACTAATCCAGTTGCAACCCCAATGAATAATATTTTGAATGCAATAAAATGTGGCAATGCAATTATTATTTCTCCCTCTCCTGCAGGATTAAAAGTGTTTAATGAATTGTTAAAATTTATTCATATTGAATTAAGTAAAATAGGAGCTCCTTTAGATTTAGTGCAGGCAGTACCTGATCCGGTAACTAAAGATCTTACTAAAGAACTAATGAGGCAAGTCGATTTAGTCATTGTAACTGGGTCACAAAACAATGTTAGAGAAGCATATTCAAGTGGAACACCTGCAATTGGAGTGGGGGCAGGTAATGCAACGGTTATTGTAGATGAAACTTCAAATTTACAAGAGGCTGCAGCAAAAATTAAAGCTTCCAAAATTTTTGATAATTCTACCAGTTGTTCCTCGGAAAATAATCTAGTTATTGTAACTTCAATTTACGACAAATTTGTTAAAGAGTTGCAAAATATTGGAGGTCTTCTTTTAAATGCTGATGAAAAAAAACATCTACAAAGTCAATTATGGATTGATGGAAAACTTAATAGAAAAATTTTAGCCAAAACTGCCTTTGAAATTTGCAAAGAATTTAATTTAACTAAAACATATTCAGAAGATAATTCCTTCATCATAGTTGAAGAAACAGGAGTGGGAAAATCCTTTCCTTTTTCTGGAGAAAAACTATCTCCTGTACTAACTATATTTAAGGCGAAAGATTTTAATGATGCAAAAAAAATTTCAAATCAAATATTAGAATATCAGGGCAAAGGACATTCGATAGGAATACATTCCAAAAATGATGATAGAGTTTTGGAGTTAGGCTTAGAACTTCCAGTGTGTAGAGTGATAGTCAATCAAGCCCATACTTTTGCAACAGGCGGTAGTTTTCGCAATAGTCTTCCTTTTTCTTTGTCTATGGGATGCGGAACTTGGGGTGAAAATAGTATTTATGATAATTTAAATTATAAACATTTTTTAAATCTTACTAGAATAGTCAGAGAAATTGATGGTACGGAGCCTGGCTTGAAAGATTACTTTCAAGATTATTGCAGTCAGCATGATAGTAAGAATTTAGATCAATTGTAATTAGTCATGTCAGATCAAGTAAAGACGGTAAAACATTATTTAGATTATCATGCCAAACATAATCCAGATAAAATATTTGTTATTTGTCCGCATACTAAAAAACAAATTTCTTTTTTAGAATTTAAACAAAATATTGAAAAAATAGTTTCTTATTTAAGGGAACAAAATCTTCAAAAGGGTGATGCTGTTTGTACAGTTATAGAAAATTCTATTAGCAGTATTTATTTAATGCTAGGCATTATGTACGCTGGCATGGTCCAAGTTCCATTAAATGTTGTTGCTGGTGAGGATCAACTTTCTTACGTTTTAGATCATTCAGACTCAAATATAGTTTTTACATCCCATCAATATTTAGATTTATCCAAAAAATTAATACAAAAACAAACTAGAAAAATTGAATTAATTACAGTTGATAAAAATACTTTTATCGACCAGCTGAATCAAAGTGCATCTCCATTTGCGATAGAGGTTGAAGAGCCTAATCCAGCGTTACTTATGTATACGTCTGGAACAACAGGAAAGCCTAAAGGTGTAATGCTCTCTAATAAGAATATTATTTCAGGAGGGCAAAATTGTATTGATGCACACGATATAACTACCAAGGATAGAGCTATGTGTGTACTTCCGTTGTTTCACATTAATGGTGCAATTAATACAGTTTTGGCGCCACTAATAAGTGGAAGCTCGGTAGTATTGTGTGAAAAATTTTCAGTAAATAATTTTTGGAAATTTATATCTGAATTTCAATGCACCTGGTTTAGCGTAGTTCCAACCATTATTAGCTCTCTCATAAATAAATTTGATGGTACAGCAATGAAGCATATCGACTTAAAAAATTTTCGTTTTGGCAGATCTGCATCAGCAGCTTTGGCTCCAGAAACACATAAAAAATTTGAAGAACTATTTAAAATTCCATTAATTGAAACGATGGGATTAACAGAAACTTGTTCTCCAATTCTTTCTAATCCTATGCCACCCAAAATTATAAAATATGGTTCTCCAGGTATAGCTGTGGGCAATGAAGTTAAAATTTTTGATGATACTTTTAAAGAGGTAGCGAGAAATACTATAGGTCAGATTGTTGTTAGAGGAGATAATGTAATGAAAGAATATTATAAAAATCCTGAAGCAACTGAAAAAAGCTTTAGCCAGGACTGGTTATTAACTGGTGATCTTGGATTAATGGATGAAGATGGATTTGTCTTTGTGAGAGGTAGAATAAAAGAGCTTATCATTAAAGGCGGAGAAAATATTTCACCTAGAGAAATAGATGATGTGTTGTATCAAAATAGTGAGATAGTAGAAGCAGCTGCATTTGCTGTTGCCTGTGATCATTATGGTGAAAAAGTAGAAGCGGGAGTGGTTATTAAAGAAAATTCTTCCATCAATGAAAAAGAATTAATAGAGCATTGTGCAAGTTTATTGGGTGCTTTTAAATCTCCAAGTAAAATACATTTTTTAAAAGAGTTGCCAAAAGGATCTTCGGGAAAAATTCAAAGATTGAAAATTAAAGATATTATTTATCCTGCAAAATAAATTATTTTGCCGTCCAACCACCATCTACTACAATAGATGTTCCTGTAATCATAGAAGAAGCCGAAGAAGCTAAAAAACATACTGCGGTTGCCACATCGCTCTCGGTAGCAGCTCTACCCATGGGAATATTAGATAAAGCAGCCTTTTTAAATTTTTTATTTTTAAAAAAATTCTTCACCATTGGTGTTTCGACAAAAGTTGGAGCCACTGTATTTACGCGTATGTTATTTTTGGCAAGCTCAACCCCCATTCCTTTGGTTAAGCCTTCGATTCCAAATTTAGTCATATTATAAATATTTCTTCCAGCCATACCCACATGACCTAATTGAGATGACATATTAATAATAGAGCCACCTCTTTTTTTATTTTTTAACATTTTTTTCACAACGGTCTGAGCTACATTGAATGCTGCTTTTAAATTTAGGTCTACTAAATAATTCATACTGGACTGCTTGATTTGATCAAACGGCTCAGGGATATTAGTACCCGCATTATTGACAAGAATATCGATGATTTTTATTTTTTGTAATTTTGCTTGTAGGTCTGAATAATTCATTACATCGCAATGAATTTTAATGATTTTACCTTTAATTTTTTTTATTTCTTTTTCTAATTGATCCAAATCTTTTTGTGTTCTGCTTAAAGCTATAACAGTTGCTCCTGCTTCTGCTAATGCAATAGAGCAAGCTCTTCCCAATCCTTTTCCAGCACCTGTTACCAAGGCAAATTTATTTTTTAAGTTGATCGACTGAAGATATTTCATTTATTGTTTAATATAAGATCAGCAGCTTTTTCTGCAATCATTATTGTAGGTGCATTGGTATTTCCCGATGTAATTGTTGGCATTATAGAAGCATCAATCACTCTTAGATTTTGAATTCCGTGTACTCTTAAATTTGAGTCCACTACTGCATTTTCATCTGATCCCATCTTGCAAGTACCAACAGGATGAAAAATAGTTTGTGCATGTTCGCTAGCAGCTTTTACAAGTTCTTCATCATCAGTAATATTTATTCCTGGTCTATATTCTTCAGGTTCGTATTTTTTAAATGTATTAGTTTCAAACATAATTTTTCTCACAATTTTCAATCCTTTTGCTGCTACATCTCTATCGTCATGGGTTGAAAGATAATTCATTTTAATTTTTGGGTTATCTCTACTATCGTTACTATTAATATTTATCTCACCTCTACTAGTTGGTCGTACATTGGCAATAGTAGGTGTAATACCATCAAAATCATGCATTTTAGTTGCACCTAATATATCGGTACTAATTGGTTGAACATGAAATTGAAGATTGGGTGTTGCTCGAGAGGAGTCACTTTTAACAAAGGCACATACCTGACTAGCTCCCATTGTCATTGGGCCGCTTTGTTTAAAAATATACTCTAAGCCGATTAAAAAATTACCAAATAAACTATTAATTTTACTATTCAGAGATTTTAGGTTTTTTACTTTATACACGGGTCTAAACATTAAGTGATCTTGTAGATTTTGACCTACTCCTCTTAATTCATGAATCATTTCAATTCCGTGTTTTTTTAATTTTTGTGCATCACCAATGCCCGAAACTTGTAATATATGAGGAGATCCAATTGCACCTGCAGATAAAATCACTTCTTTATTTGCTTGAACCGTGTGCAGTTTATTTCCTACATAATAACTAACTCCTTCAGCTTTCTTACCTGCAAAATTTATTTTTTGAACATGAGCATTAACTATTATTTTTAGATTAGATCTTTTCTTCGCAGGATTAAGGTAACCTTTGGCTGCACTACATCTTAGTTTCAGTAAATTTTGTCTTGTGGTGGTAAATTGAAAATAACCAACACCAAAATTGTCTCCAGTATTAAAGTCATCTGTTTTGGGAATTCCAATTTCTTGAGCTGCATTTTGAAACTCTTCTAACATTTTAAGATTAATCTTTTTATTGGATACAACAATGGGACCCTTATTATTATGAAATTCACTTGCACCTAGTTCATTATTTTCTGATTTTAAAAAGTAAGGAAGAACATCTTTCCAACCCCAACCAGCATTTCCTTGTTGTCTCCAATTATCATAATCGTCGCTTTGGCCTCTGATCCACAAAAGTCCGTTAATAGAAGAGCTACCACCCAATGTTTTCCCTCTTGGATATCTTATCGATCTATTATTCATACTTTCATCTTTTTCAGTATGAAAACACCAATCAACTTTTGGATTATGCATAGTTTTAAAATAACCAACGGGAATATGTATCCAAGGATATGTATCTTTACCTCCAGCTTCTAAAAGGAGAACTTTATTTTTTCCATCAGCTGTTAATCTGTTCGCTAGTACACATCCAGCTGAACCAGCGCCAATTATAATATAATCAAAATCGCTCATTTTTTTGTTGCACTGTTTTATCAAGAAAATATTTGTTTTAGTAGTTAATTCACTAAATTCTTTGGGGCTATTTATAGTTTGACATGTCAAGTATTCCTTAATAAGTTTTGCCTCAATATTAATATTAATAGGGGGAAATAATGAAAAAAGTACTAAGTATTTTCTTAGGAATTTTGTTTGCTGTTTCATTTTCAGCGACAAGTTCCTTTGCGAAAACTAAAACTTTGAAATGTCAAACGGTGATCAGTGCAAAAGCTGATGAAGTTGTGATGTTAAAAGATTTTGGTCAAACAGTTACAGATCTAACTGGTGGTTCAGTCAAATTCGAAATTTTACCTGCAGGAACAGTAGTCGGAGTTAAAGAAACTTTAGACGCAGTTGACAAAGGTTTAATTGATTGTGGATTTGCTTGGACACATTACTGGTCAGGAGAACATCCAGCTGCAATGTTATTTGGTTCGCCAGTAGCAGGAGCAGGTGTTGGTATTGACAACATAGCATTCTTATCTTGGTTCCAATATGGAGGTGGTAAAGCACTTTACAACCAGCTTTGGAAAGAAATGAAAAGAGATGTTCATGGTTTAATGCTTCAACCCGTTGGTCCAGAAGCTTTAGGTTGGTTCAAAGAGCCAATTAAGAGCATGGCTGACTTTAGAAAGTATAGATTTAGAACACCTCCAGGAATTCCTGGTCAAACGTACAAAGACATCGGAGTTGCTTCAGTTGCAATGGGTGGAGGAGATATTCTTCCAGCATTACAAAAAGGAACAATCGATGCTGCGGAGTGGTGCTGTCCTAAACCAGACAGTGTTTTTGGATTTCAAAAAGTTCTTAAACATTACTACTTACAAGGTCTTCACCAAGTTGTCGTGAATGCTGACTTGTACATAAATGGAAAAGTTTGGAGAGGCTTAACAAAGCATGAAAGAAAAGCAATGGAAGTTGCTGCTGATGCTTCATTAATAAAATCTATGAGCTATAGAATTTACGAAAATGGAAAAGCTTTGAAAGACTTAACAGAAAATCATGGTGTAATTCTTCATGATACTCCTTCTGATTATTTTCCAGCGTACATGGCTGCTGCTAAGAAAAGTTTAGAAACAAATGCTAAAAATAATGCATTTTTTGCTAAAGTTTGGCAGTCACAAAAAGATTTTGCTGACATCGCTGTTCCTTTCTGGAGCGGTGCTCAAATGTCAAATGCAAAACTTGGAATGGCACACGCTGACACTTTAAAAAAGAAGTAGTTTTAAATATCAAGTAAATTAAGATTAAAGCGGATCTCTCTTAAAAAGAAGATCCGCTTTGATTAATTAGATAGACAACAATGGCAAAGAATAAAAAACAAATTAAGAAACCTAAAAAGCAAGAATTAAAAATTGACTTTGCCGATGAATTAATTGCTGGCAGAAAACAAGGCACTGGCAAAATGCCAAAAGACATGCCTAATTGGATGTCTTTCTTAATCACTAAAATTGATATTTTTAGCAGAAAAACTGGGGAAATTGTTTGTTGGATCACCATACCATTAATTTTTGCCATGGTGTACGAGGTAGTTGCCAGAAAGTTTTTTTTAGCTCCGACCATTTGGGCATACGATATGAGTAGATTTTTATACGGAGCATTATTTATATTAGGATCAGCCTATGCTTTATCAAAAGGCATTCACATAAGAGCAGATTTTTTATACAGAAATTTTACAACGAAAGCACAAGGGCAAATAGATACTATTCTATATTTAATTTTCTATTTTCCAGGTCTTATTTTCTTTTTCTATATGACAAACGGTTTTGTCCTAGAATCTATCATGAGGGATGAACGAGGAATGGATACTGCATGGATGCCAGTATTGTGGCCAATTAAATCCTGTCTATGGTTCGGGATATTATTTTTATTAATCCAAGGTATTTCAGAAGTATTAAAATCATACTGGGCTGCCAAGAAAGGTAAATGGCCTGACGAAGAATGATTACTGAATTTATAAGTCCAGAAATGTTAGGCATACTCCTAATTGGAGTGATGTTGTTTGCAATATTTATTGGTTTTCCAATTTCCTTTACTCTAATTTTTTTAGGATTTGTTTTTGGATATTTAGGATTTGGTAAATTAGTTTTTTACTTAATGACCCTGCAGTTCTCCATGGTCATGACCGAACAGGCTCTCGCCGCCGTCCCACTCTTTGTCTTCATGGGAATCATGATGGAAAATGCAGGATTGATGGAGCGATTATTTTCAGCAGTTGAGTTGATGTTATCAAGAGTTAGAGGAGCATTGTTTTATGCTGTTCTTTTTGTATCGGTAATTTTTGCAGCAGCCACCGGGATTGTTGGAGCCTCAGTAACCATTCTTGGTATTATGGCAGCTAAATCCATGAACAAATCTGGTTATGATGTAAAACTTTCAGCAGGTGTAATTACAGCTGGAGGAACTTTAGGTATTCTTATCCCACCAAGTATTATGTTGGTTGTAATGGGACCAATTATGGAAATTCCAGTCACAGACTTGTTTTCTGCAGCAATTATTCCTGGAATTATGCTAGCTGTTTTATATGCAGCTTATGTCACGTTACGATGTTGGATGGATCCGAAATTAGGACCAGTTTTGCCGATGAAATTACGAGCAGGTTCTATGAAGGAAGTTTGGGTTGAATTTATTTTAGGATTAGTACCACCTGCAGCATTAGTATTTTCTGCATTAGGAAGTATTCTTTTAGGATTAGCTACTCCAACAGAAGCAGCTGGTTGCGGAGCTTTTGGTTCACTCGTTCTTTGTATTGCTTATAAAAAATTGACGATGTCTAATTTAAAAGATGCATTAATTAAAACACTTGAAATTACTGCATTAATTATGTTTTTAGTTGCAGCCTCTAATTTCTTTGGTGCTGTTTTTGCTAGATTGGGAACTCCAACGCTTCTTACTGATTTTCTTTTAAGTTTAGAAATGAACAAATATTTAATTTTAGCCATAGTAATGGTTGCAATCTTTTTATTAGGATGGCCGCTAGAGTGGGTACCAATTGTTCTTATTATTATTCCGATTATTTTACCGCTAATTGAAGGATTAGGATTTAATTTAACGTGGTTTGCAATCTTAGTTGCAATTAATTTACAAACCGCCTGGCTATCACCGCCAGTTGCCTTGTCGGCATATTTTTTAAAAGCGGTTGTTCCACAGTGGGATCTAAAAGATATTTATTTAGGCATGATGCAATTTATGGTTATACAAATAATAGGTTTATTATTAGTAATTATATTTCCAGAGCTTGCATTGTGGCTACCAACATACTTAGGAGGAAAATAAAATGGCTATAACTTATCTAAAAAAATCACCAAAAACATCTTCTACAGATGATAAAAAAACAGCAGGAATTGTAGAAGATTTATTAAAAGAAATTGAACAATCCAAAGAGCAAGGTTGTATCGATTTAACAAAAAAATTTGATAAATATGAAGGAGACATCATTGTCTCGAAAGAAAGAATAGAAGAGATTAAAAAAAATTTAGATCAAAAAACTAAAGATGATATTCAATTTTCATATGAGCGAGTAAGAAAATTTGCTGAAGCTCAGTTAAAAAATTATGGTCAAGATTTTGAGGTGGAGCTTTCCAAGGGATTATATGCTGGACAAAAATTAGTACCTGTTAATACAGCAGGTTGTTATATACCTGGTGGACGATATGCCCATATAGCTTCTGCAGTCATGAGCGTAACAACTGCAAAAGTTGCTGGAGTAAAAAATATTATTGCTTGTAGTCCTCCTAAACCAGGCGAGGGAGCCAATCCAGTTATTATTTATACAGCTGACTTGTGTGGAGCAGATGTCATATTAAATTTAGGTGGTGTGCCAGCAATTGCTGCCATGACGAATGGTTTATTTAATAATCAACCAGCAGATATTATTGTTGGTCCAGGTAATCAATTTGTTGCTGAAGCGAAAAGGATTTTATTTGGAAAAGTAGGCATTGATTTATTTGCAGGTCCTACAGAAATTGGAATTATTGCGGATGCAAAGGCAGATCCAGAAATTGTAGCGGTTGATTTAGTTGGACAGGCTGAGCACGGATATAATTCTCCAGCTTGGCTTTACACAACAAGTAAAGAGCTTGCTGAAAAAGTTATCAAAAGAGTGCCAGAATTGATTGCGGATTTACCTGAATTACCAAGGACTAGTGCAGAAGCTGCATGGAGAGATTATGGAGAAGTTATTCTTTGCGATACCGATGAAGAAATGGTTAAAATCAGTGATCAATATGCTCCAGAACATTTAGAGGTACAAACGCAAAATTTAGAGTGGTTCCATAAGCATCTTACCAATTATGGATCTTTATTTGTGGGAGAAGAAACAACGGTTGCTTATGGAGATAAATGCTCTGGTACAAATCATATTTTACCTACCAAAGGAGCCGCTAGATATACGGGTGGTTTATTTGTTGGAAAATTTATTAAAACGTTAAGCTTTCAAAGAATGACAAAAGAATCGACAGAAACAGTAGGAGCAG